>JAUUYO010000215.1 GCA_030590405.1 Kangiellaceae bacterium | reverse complement strand
TCGTGGTTACCGATTTTACTTTCAACCACTAGATATTTGGGAGCTTCACCGTCAAAGCAGATATTAACAGTAGCTTTGGCAATATTTTCATCAATTTTGATTTGGTATCGATGAACCGCCGCGTTTGCGGTAAATATCGAGCTGCTCAAGAAGAGCAAAATTAAGCAAACTATTTTCTGCATGGGTAACTGGCTTTCTGTCGAAGATTGACTGGTTTAAAACAAATTTCTGCAACTGTGTTATTTCTACAACTGTGTTATTTCTACAACAATGGGTATTTCTACAACAATAACTGGCAGAAGGTTAGACTTTGCTAAGCCACCAGCTTACAAAGAGAATAGAGTAGTAGCGGCAATATGTCGAATTGATAAATGTAAGCAGATTATTCCTGGATTTAGGCTCTGTTGAACTATGAAAGATCAGCGGATCCTAGTCATCAAACAAAACTAATAACACTTCTTGAAGGTTTTCATTGGCTTTTTGGGTGCTGAGATTTTTACACGCCAGGTGTAATGCCTTGGTTTCATTTTTCTGTAGGCCTTCAAGCCTTTCTTTTAATCCATTTTCAGACATGATAATGGATGTTCGATCAGCATGATTTTTTGATTTTAATTGCTCAAATAAAAACAAAAATCGTCCAATCACCACATAAGGAAAATTCTTATTATTGATCGGCCCCTGACAGGCTTGATAGCCGCCAAGTGGTAATCCGACGAGTTTGGTGGTTGTGAGTTTATCAGCGCCTAGCCACGCGCTGGTAAAACCAACAACCCCACCACCGATCGCGCCCAACATAAAACTATGCCCGGCAACCACCACATCAATCGCCGCTCCTGCCGCTGCTCCGGTCATTGCGCTCACAGTGGCTAACTGCTTTTTGTTAAGCCCCCAGGCGTACCATTGTTCGCTATCAAATAAATCCGGCGGTAAGTCAAACGCTTCGCTTTCTAAGTGACATTGTTGATGAGAAAATAGCTTGCACAATTCCTTAAATGCTCCTTGCTCTCGACTTCTCATCCAATGATTGTATTGCTTGGTCAAAACTGGCTGCAACGCTTTCGCCTGGGATTCAGTTAAGACTTTTTGATGGGTTTGGTAGCTGCATAAATCAATCAGTAAATCGCTGAGCAATGACGAGCCTTGTACCACTATCGCGCGCTGATAATCTTTTAAATCGGTGACCACTTGCTCCAGAGTTACTTTCCAATTGGGTTCCAGATGTGAGAATGCCTCAAGTAATGCCAGCTGCTTGCTAAAACCCGCCTGCATTGGATTAAACACTCGAACAATTTTAAAAAATTGGCCAAGCGCATTTTTCCAGGAATCAATATGGCGGTCATTTTCGATCGGATTGATTAATGCCATACTCGGTCTTCCTGTCCAACGTAATATTTCCATTTCCGCTTCATATTCCACCCCGTAAGGGCGTGAGCCATCCACCACATACAATATGGCCGCTCCTTCAACGATGGGGGTCAACAATTTGACCTCATCTGGAAATTTGGTTTGGCAATCGCTATCGTTAACAAATTTTTCTACTGCTGCGACTCTTTGATCAGCACTATTAGCATTTTGGTTTAGCCAGTAAAGCGCCTTTTTAGGTCGTTGAAAACCTGGGGTGTCGATCAACTCAAATCCTGCGTGACCAGTATCAATTTTATAACTATCTGAGTGGGTGGTGGTACCGCTTTGCTGCGAAATAACGATTGAATCATCTCTTGCCAGGGTCGAAACGATCGACGACTTACCTTTGTTAGGATGACCCACTACCGCAAATGAAGCTCTTGAGCGATGTAAATTCATGAGTTCTCCAGCTGCAACAATTGCCAGTTAGCCAGATGATTAATAAAACGCCGCCATTCGTTCAAATGAGGCTCACTTAAATTTTGTATTTCATCACCCTGCCAATCTAGAGGCAGTAAATACCCCTTGCCATTTTGCATAAAATCCGCAAGCTCTGCAAGCGGCGGCTCCCAGCCTTTTACAATTAGCAATTGAGTCTCTTGCCATCGCTCGGCTACCATCTGCTCGGAATGGCTGGCTAACGGACCAGCGCTGAGCTCCGATGTCTTTGAGTATTGCAATTTGTTTTGAATTTTTTGTAATAGATTTTTATTCAAGCCACACCAATTGTTGAGTGTAAAACCTGAACTAATATTACTCACCAATGGCGCTAACTCAGTCCCCTCTAATGTTATCTCCTGTTGACGGTCATTATTTGATTGATTAGAACGGGTCAGGTGGATAGCTTCCGGCCTCTTGTCCACGATTTTAAGATAAAGCTTACAAATAACAATGCTGACAAATCTTAATAGAAAGGCGTAAAAAAGTTGCGCTGCAAAAATAAATGACCACCAATCACCAAAATTTCCGCGGTGACCATTTTGGCCTGGTAATCTTGAATCCTGAGTGACTTGCAGAAGATCCAGATTGGGTTGAGCCGATGACCAAAACTGCCAGGGAGTTGCCAGCCATTGCAAAAATGGAAACAACTGCTTTGCATCGAGTAAGGTGCTTCGCCAAATAAAATTAACATCGGTAGAAATTAATAAGATCAATAAAACCAGTAAGCTCGCCAGACTAAAACTAAGCGCGGCCAGTTGGCTTTGGTAAAAAAAATACCATTTAGAATGTGGGTGCTGAACCAAACGGAGGAAGTTGTCTTGTTGAGCTTGTGACCATAATGGAATCACACTGACTAGCCTGGCAAAATTCCAATTTTTGCCAAGCAGTAATGACACGCTGGAAAACAATAAACTGAAGAACGGCAGAAATATATAAATGGCAACCAGCTGGAGAATATTGACTCGCCCTTGCTGATCGCCACTGATTAAGCTCCAGCTTAAAAATAACCCAAGCAAGAAGCCAATCACCAATATAGGAACTGATAATTTGGATTGATTACTCAGAGTCGACATATGGTTTTTCTATTCTATTCAACATAAATAGCGCGAATTCGTTTACCAGAAGTTTTTTTAAATAGCCTCTGACGATTCTTCTAAAACCATGGCTTCTAATTTGTCTAGATCTGGAATAGAGGCTGCAATCGAATCGATCTCAACGCGCATTTTTTCTGCGTCCGATATATCTTCATTCTGCATGTATTTAATGTTGTCGGGGTTAACATGAGACAACCTTGGAATACCTTGTACCACGATTGCTAGATAAGGCAAATCGCGATTTGAATTAAGGGTATGAGTGATCGCTATACGAGAACGTTTATTTGCCTGAGGATCATCCAGTCCTTTTATTATATCAATCGAAACCAATGGAATATTGATACCTCGCCACAAAAGATGGCCTAAAAACCAATTGGGTTTTTCTGCACTTTTGTCAAACAATTCAACGTTACTGAATGGAACAATCTCGGCGACATTGGTGTTAGGCAACAAGATATTGCTGTTAACCGTTGGGATCATTAAGCTATACACTTCTTGAATATTTTCGGCCATAATCTTATCTCTACTCGTTTTTTAAAGCGATTGTTGAACGTAGCTAACCAACCTGTCAGCTAGTATTTCCGGAGCGGCAATAACACTCGCCAGTCCAGCGTTAATCACTGCCTCTGGCATCGATGAATTAGCACAAGTGTCGACCGATTGAGCCCAAACCTGACCTTCCTGCGATAGCATTTTTTTAACCCCATTAAGCCCGTCTTGTCCCATACCACTAAAGATAATTGCGCCACTTTGTTTACCATAAATAGCCGCAAGCGATTCAATCACATCGTCGATACAAGGCTGATAGGGTTCACTCCATTTTTGAGAATGGTCAACCATCATGGAGCCATCTTTTAGAAAGATCAGTTTACCTTTTAGCGGAGCCAAGTAAACTTTTCCGGCACTAATCGAGTTGCTACCCTTGGCGATCTGCACATCAAAATGGCTGTTGCTGGACAGGATCTCAGCCAGTACTGGCAAGAAATTTTCATCGATGTGTTGAGTAACGATAAAACTGGCATTGATATCGGCTGGCAAGCTTTGTAAAAAACGTTTTACCGCAGCCGGGCCGCCTAGTGATGCACCGATGACCCAGCAAGGGGTTAGTTCATCACTGGTTTGTTGCTCAACAACTTCCTCAAAATCAAGTCCGGTTGCCGCCTCTTCAAGCATTGGGATTTCAAAAACCGGTGGTTCTTCTACCGCTATTTTTTTGTCTAAATTCGCATGCTCAGTATCTAATTCGGAGACATGCTTAAGAGCTGAAAACTCTGCAAGATCAACCTCAGTATCAGCTTCCCCCTCAAGCGCATATTCCAGCTCGGCGTTTTCTAATGGCTCGGCGAATTTTTCCTCCGCAATCGACTCTTGCTCAGCCGTGGACCCATGCTCTTCAAGCGCCGTTTGACTCGACATTTCCTGTAGGTCAAAATCGAACTCTAATTCATCCATGAAAGCGTTATCTTTATCTTGATTTACTGATGAATGGTTTACTTCATTTACTTCTGAGTTTGAGCGTTCTGTTTCCGATAATTTTGTTTCCAGCAATTCTGTTTCCAGCAATTCTGTTTCCAGCAATTCTGTTTCGGGCAATTCTGTTTCGGGCAATTCTGTTTCAGGCAATTCTGTTTCAGGCAATTCGGCACCTGAAAGCTCGGTATCTAAAAGTTCATCATTAAGCCAATTGCCTTCTATCGGCTCATCGGTTGGCTCTAAACTTAGTCCAGAAGAATCCATTTCAGGTTCATCATCTGCAACGTGTAGCTCTTCAATAGCGGCAGGCTTATGCTCTGAAATTTCTGACTCTTTTGGCTGATCATCGATAATATATTTCGCTTTACCTTTACCTTTAACCGACTCATTTCCGATAGGTTTTAAACTGAGTCCGCCATCATCAAGAGGCTTTTGCTCAGTGAGTGCCGGTTGCTCCTGCGTTTTAGCTTCAGCTTCTTCTTCAATAAAAGCTGCTTTGCCGGTATTCACTTTTTCTTCAAAGGATTCCAAAGCCAATCCATCGAGCGCATCTTCAGCCATTATTGACTCTTCAATCTCAATGGTCATACTATCGTCGGATAATTCTGATTGCTCTTCGGCTAACGCCATAATTTCATCGACAATCCCTGCTGCTTCATCACGCGTGTTTGATGATTCTAGTGCAGTTAATTCGAGCGCGACGTCAGCCCTCCCCCCTGATTCACTGGCTAGCGGTTCGCTGTTTTGTTCGGTTGTCGATAGTTCAATGGTTTCTGCTTGCGAGTCGATAGCATCATCTAACGAAAAATCTTGATCAAACGATAGATAGTCATCCAGCGCAAGTTCAGCTTCCAAAGAAATTGAGTCTTCAATAGCGGTATCTAGCTCTGGTGAAATACTTTCCAGCTCCGATAAGAGATCTGCGGCTATGCCGCTGGGCAACCCAATAGAGTTTGTTTCCAACTCGTCCAATGCAAAGCTTAGTTCGTCAATCGATTCTAGCTCTGTTTGTTTCATTTCCGCTTGCAGAGTTTTAGTGCATGACGGGCTTGTTTGTTTTGGCTCAGGCTGTTTTAGCTCAGGCTGCTTTAGCTCAGACTTCGAGTTCGAATCG
>JAUUYO010000248.1 GCA_030590405.1 Kangiellaceae bacterium | reverse complement strand
TTGCCAATGACTCGATTTTTCAAAAATATCTACATACTGCGTCGATATTGCCCTCCAACCTCATAAAGTGTATTGGATATTTTACCGAGCGAGCAATATTTAGTGGCCTCCATTAGGACTTCGAAAATATTATTATTTTCTAAAGCGGCTGTTTGGATGGCCTTTATCTGTTTTTCAATTTTATCTGAGTTGGCTCGCTCTAATCGCTCTAACATTTCGATTTGGTATCTTTTCTCGGTTTCTGTTGAGCGGATAACTTCGCTAGGAATAACAGTAGGCGAGCCTTCAGCTGACAGGAAAGTATTCACGCCAATGATAGGATATTCACCAGTATGCTTAAGCATTTCATAATGCATGGATTCTTCCTGGATCTTGGATCGCTGGTACATAGTTTCCATTGCGCCTAATACGCCACCGCGCTCGCTGATCCGTTCAAACTCCATCAATATCGCTTCTTCGACTAAATCGGTTAATTCTTCGATGATAAACGAGCCTTGTAGGGGGTTTTGATTTTTATTTAAACCTAATTCCTTGTTGATAATGAGCTGAATAGCCATCGCTCGGCGCACCGATGCCTCAGTGGGGGTTGTGATGGCTTCATCGTAAGCGTTGGTATGCAGTGAGTTGCAATTGTCATAAATGGCATACAAGGCCTGCAAGGTGGTTCGAATATCATTAAAATCAATTTCTTGAGCATGTAGTGAGCGACCAGATGTTTGAATATGATATTTAAGCATCTGCGCACGTGAATTGGCTTTGTATTTATGTTTCATGGCTTTCGCCCAAATCCGTCTTGCGACTCGACCAATAACCGCATATTCCGGATCCACACCATTAGAAAAGAAAAAGCTGAAATTAGGTGCAAATTTATTAATATCCATGCCGCGAGCCAGATAATATTCGACAAAGGTAAAACCATTGGCGAGAGTAAAGGCTAATTGCGAGATGGGATTCGCGCCAGCTTCGGCGATATGGTAGCCAGAAATGGAAACGGAATAAAAATTACGCACGTTCTTTTCAATAAAGTATTCTTGCACATCGCCCATCAGTCGGAGGGCAAATTCGGTTGAAAAAATACAAGTATTTTGTGCCTGATCTTCTTTTAAAATATCTGCTTGTACTGTGCCTCTAACTTTTTGAATAGTCTCAAATTTTATCTTTGTATAAACGTCTTCTGGTAATACTTGATCGCCAGTTGTTCCTAACAACATTAAACCGAGTCTATCATTACCTTCTGGAATATCTCCTTGATAAGTGGGTACCGGGAGAGCTTTCGCGGCATAGATTTCAGCAATTTTTCTTTTTACTTGACCTTCAAGTCCATTTTCTTTTATATACAACTCGCATTCCTGATCGATGGCGGCGTTCATAAAAAAACCGACCAAAATAGGCGCAGGACCATTGATGGTCATCGAGACGGATGTGGTTGGTTTGGTTAACTGAAAACCGGAGTAAAGTTTTTTGGCATCATCCAAGCAGCAGATCGAAACACCGGCGTTGCCAATTTTGCCAAAAATATCCGGTCGATAATCAGGGTCATCACCATACAAAGTCACCGAATCGAAAGCGGTCGATAGCCTGGCAGCGGGCATGCCTTTACTGACATAATGAAAACGCCTGTTGGTTCTTTCCGGACCGCCTTCGCCAGCAAACATTCGAGTGGGATCTTCACCTTCTCGTTTAAAAGGAAACACCCCTGCGGTATATGGAAATTGGCCAGGAAAGTTTTCTTGTAGTTTCCACTTGAGTCGATCTCCCCAACCTTTAAATTTTGGTACAGAAATTTTTGGGATCAACTGGTCCGATAAAGATTTGGTATGAGTTTCAACTTTTATTTCTTTGTTTCTCACTTTATAAACAAAAAATTCATTCTGATATTGTTTGCATTCATCATCCCACTCATCGAGTAATTTACTGTTTTCGCGATCGAGCTTTAATTCAGTTTTTTCAAGTAGCTTGGCGATCGATGAAACAAGCGAGTCATCGTCTAATTCTTTCACACTTGTCAGTGTATCCTGAATTCCTTGAAATTTCTGTGCTTGTTCCGCTTGCGTTTCTACCCATTCGTCATAGGAACGATTATTTTCAGCGATTTCTGCAAGATACCGATTTCGTTTGGGGGGAATGATAAACAATTTTTCCGGGACTGTTTTGCAAGAGTCTTCGTTGGGATTAAAGCTCGACTGTAAATCGGTTTGAGTTTTATCATGTAGAACTTCCATCAATCGGCGGTATAATTGATTGGTGCCCGGATCGTTAAATTGGCTAGCGATGGTGCCATGCACGGGCATATTTTTCGTCGGCTCATCAAAGCGATTATGATTGCGCTGGAATTGCTTTTTTACATCTCTTAAGGCATCTTGCGCGCCACGTTTATCAAATTTATTAATGGCAATCAGATCGGCAAAATCCAGCATGTCAATTTTTTCAAGTTGCGTAGCCGCGCCATATTCCGGGGTCATTACATACATGGAAATATCAGAATGTTCTTCAATTTCGGTGTCCGACTGACCAATACCTGAGGTTTCCAGGATAACTAGATCGAAGTCTGCCGCTTTAACAATATTTACAGCGTCTTGAATATGTGGTGACAACGCAAGGTTTGATTGACGAGTAGCCAAAGATCGCATATAGACGCGATCATTATTAATGGCGTTCATTCTAATTCGGTCGCCGAGCAGGGCCCCGCCGGTTTTTCTTTTGGAAGGGTCTACGGAAATGATCGCGATATTTTTATCTTCAAAATCCATTAAGAATCGTCTGACTAATTCGTCGACCAAGGATGATTTGCCTGCGCCGCCAGTGCCAGTAATTCCCAATACTGGCGTTGATGAAGTGTTAGCAGCTTCGCGAACCTGGTCTAGTAAATCTCTGGTCTCATCAGCAAAATTTTCGGCTGCTGAAATCAGTCGACCGAGTTCTCTATGTTGATTAAAATTAGGAACTTTTTTTGGCGGTTGGTCTCCGGTAGCAAAGTCGGAATTTTTTATCAGATCATTAATCATGCCCTGCAAACCCATTTCACGGCCATCATCCGGGGTGTAAACTCTGGTGATGCCGTGTTGATGTAACTCTTCTATTTCATCGGGAAGAATAACACCACCACCGCCAGCGTAAACTTTAATGTGGCCGCAGCCATTTTCGTTTAATAAATCCACCATGTATTTTAAATATTCCACATGGCCACCTTGATAGGAGGTCATGGCAATCGCTTGAACGTCTTCCTGGATCGCGCAGTTAACGACTTCCTGTACGCCACGATTATGACCCAGGTGGATCACTTCACATCCAGTGGCTTGAATAATTCGACGCATAATGTTGATCGCCGCATCGTGACCATCAAATAGTGAGGCCGCCGTGACCATACGAATTTTGTGTTTGCTTTGATAAGGTTTAACGTCAGACATAAAAGATCCTGGAACAATATAAGGAGCGTGGGCCTATGACTGGAAATCTTTGGACCCGGTACGGTAAAACGGTGACGTATTATAGCAAAAAGAATCTCAAGAACGAAACCTGGAAGGCTATGGAATGACCAGTGTTAGTGTTTTTCAGCGGTGTCGAACGATATTTTTTTATACAGCTCCAATTAGAATTGGAGCTGGCCCTTAATTCCGTAGCGTAAAGGGATGATTTAATGCTAGATATTATGATTAAAGCATATGATTAAAGTTTATGCGTGATAGCAGCTCAGCATCTCGTATGAGTTGCTGAGTTCTACACAAGTTGACTTGGTATGAGTCCTTTTTATGCCAACTGACGAACTTTTTTTGTCTTGGTATAGGATAAATATAGCATGACAAATAATAGTACGACAGTAACGACAGTAACAGTGGTAGCTAACCCTGAAGCAGATAAATTACCGCTCAAACTAACGGGTGATGTGCCTTCGTTTGGAGTCATTGTTGCTGCATACATGCCGGTATAATGCATTCCACATACTGCTATTCCCATAATGATTGCGCTGCCAAAACGTTGAAGTGCACCACGTAAATTAAATGCGAGCCATAAAGATACGGTAGCTGCCACAATGGCAATGACTACTGAAACCGCTACTAGCGTGGAGTCGTAAGTTATAGAGGCTGGTATTTTCATTGCGTACATTCCGAGATAGTGCATGCTTGCTGCACCTATCCCCGCGATTGCACCGCCAAGTACTAAACTGGCTTCGCCAAGTAAATCTCTACCTGCTACCACAAGCCCTAAGCTAACAAAAATAATAGCAATAATAAAAGACAAAAATGTTAACCCAAAATCAAGCTGCATTGGAAATGGCATATTCATCGCTAACATACCAATAAAATGCATAGACCAAATCGCGCCGCCTCCAAGAGCTATACCAGAAGACAGAACCCAGAACCCAAGCGCCTGTTTATCGGCCACCGGTATTCGTATTGCCAATTGTAAAGCCGTAAATGAGCCAAAAACGGCAATGATAAAAGATAATGCTAGTAACATAATACTATATGAAGCACTGATTTCATCCATAGTGATATACCTCTTTAATTTATCGGTTAGTGGAATTCGAAAGAACAGGAAGCTCTGCCTTGACCTCGGCAGGAAATATTTTCTACGCGTACATCTTTAGTCTTTGGGGAGCCATGTAAAAAGCCTGTCATAAATCCCTTGGTAAAATCGCAGTGACTATCGGGATCGGCGACATTACAGAAAATATTTTTTTCAATTGATATGATGCGTTTGTTACAGCTAACTCTGCCAAAACTTTTTATAGCATCTGAAAGCATGCGCTTCAAAGCCG
>JAUUYO010000318.1 GCA_030590405.1 Kangiellaceae bacterium | reverse complement strand
GTTTGATTGGCCTCCCCCATCGCGGCAACCATTTCACTTTGCACAATCTTAATAAATGCCTGGCCGGGCGAAAGACTCTTTTTAACTTCTTTCCCGAGTGCGCGATATTTGATTTTGGTGACAAAATCTTTTACCACGGGCAAGGCTACATCCGCTTCAAGCAACGCCATACGAACTTGGCGCAAAGTAGCCTGAATATTATCTTCAGTAATACGCCCTTTTCCGCTGATCTTCTTTAGAACTTTATTTAAACGGTCAGATAAATTGTCAAACATAATCGAAATCTCAAAAGCTGAGGTAAAAATCTATAAAATTAGACCGGTATTATAGCGAGTTAATTCATGCTAACAAGCTTTTCTAAGATGATAGGTCAAAATGAAGGTTTACTCTCATACATAGCTAGTTGATAATGACGAAATCATAACAATGCTATTCGTAATTATAGACTTAAGGATCAATCAGTTGAATTTAGTTTGGTTAGAGCTCACAGGATTTGTGCTTTATAGTGGCATCCTCGTATATGCTTGGTTACGCCTGTCGAAAAGCGCGACCTTAAACCAACATACTTCAAAAGTACTATTCATCGCCATAATATTGCATGGGCTGGTAGCCTATCTCAATATCGATGGCGATATGGGTCATGATTTTGGACTTTTCAATATTTTCACCATGACCACCTGGATCGCAATGTTGCTGGTTTACTGGAATCTGATTAAACACCAGGCCTACGCACTGCTCATGGTCTCTTTGCCAATTGCTGCAGCCAGTTTATTAGAAGTCGCTGTTTTTGACGGAGTCGCACCGATTAGTCTGGAAGGTAAATTCCTCGATATTCTCCATATTTTACTCGGCATTAGCGCGATGAGCATTTTAATGCTGGCAGCCTTGCAGGCGATATTAGTTTTGTATATTGATAACGGTTTGAGGCACCATCCGGCAGCGATCCATTCATGGTTGGGGCCTCTTCAAAGTATGGAAAGATACCTGATCCAACTCTTATCCAGCGGTTTTTTGCTGATGTCATTAGCGTTTATTTTAGTGTTATTTCTGCCCAATGAAGCCAAACAACAGCAAGGATTGCACAAAATCATACTCACAATCCTCTCCTGGACCGTACTTGGAGCGCTATTGTTTGGACATTACAAGCGTGGATGGCGCGGGGTTTTTGCTGCTAAATGGACGTTAGTCGGTGTCTTTTTGTTGTTATTAGGCTATTTTGGCAGTAAATTAGTGATTGAGTTTATCCTTTGATTTTAAATAACGCCTAACTTTCCATACAGAGATCTCACTTGAACACCATTTCAACCGTTGCTTTATCAATCATATTGCTTGTCTTAATATTGCTGTCTGGTTTTTTCTCCAGTGCAGAAACAAGCTTGATGTCACTTAACCGTTATCGACTTAAACATTTGGTAAAAAACAAGCATCGCGGCGCCAAATTAACTCAGGCACTACTCGCCAGACCTGATCGACTCATTGGCCTGATCTTGATAGGCAATAATTTTGTCAATATTCTTGCCGCCTCAATTGCAACGGTTATCTGTGTACGCTTATGGGGCGATTTAGGTTACGCGATTGCGACTGGCGCCTTAACCATTATTATTCTGGTATTCGCAGAAATTACTCCCAAAACGCTAGCAGCATTGCACCCTGAAAAAGTCGCCTTTCCAGCCTCTTATATTTTAACTCCTCTGTACCGACTTTTTTATCCACTGATCTGGATGGTCATCAGTCTGACCAATGGTCTATTAAGGCTCTTTGGAGTTGATATTGATGATGCCAAAGAACACAGCATTAACTCAGAAGAGCTAAAAATAATCGTCAATGAAGCAGGCGCGCTGATCCCAAAACGTCACCAAAATATGTTGTTGAGTATTCTGGATCTGGAAAAAGTAACCGTTGAAGACATTATGATCCCGCGCTCGGAGGTTACCGGCATAGACCTCGCAGATGACATCGATGAAATCATAGAGCAACTTCAAAGTGCTGTTCATACCCGATTACCGGTATTTAACAATGATATTGATAATGTTGTTGGCTTTCTGCACGCTCGTCAGGTGATCAAGCTAATTGCAAAAAGTGAAGAAGAACTAACTCTTGAGTCAATTCAACAGGCTATGACGGCGGTCAACTTTGTTCCTGAGGGCACCCCCCTTAATACTCAACTACTCAATTTTCAAAGGAAAAAAACGCGGATTGGACTGGTGGTTGATGAATATGGCGACATTCAAGGACTGGTCACATTGGAGGATATTTTAGAAGAAATTGTCGGTGAATTTACTACCGATTTTGCGGCGATCAGCAAAGATATCCAAATCGAAAAAGATGGCAGCATTATCATCGATGGCAGCGCTACCATCAGAGAAATCAATCGCTCATTGAACTGGGAAATGCCAACCGATGGACCAAAAACTCTCAATGGCATCATTTTAGAGCATTTGGAATCAATTCCACAGGCCGGCACCGGCTTAAGGCTGGCGGGCTATCCGATGGAAATACTGCAAATAAAAACCAATATGGTTAAAAGCGTCCGGATTTGGCCTGAGTTGTATAAATCCGAAACGGCTTCAGATCATGAGTAAACGTAACAGGCTCTATTAATACTCCCCAATGGTCCCCATTTTTAAGCCGTTGGCACTAATTTTTCAGATTATTGCGCTATATGACGTGCAGCAGTTCTCGGCCTACCTGTAAACGCCGCAGTACGTACCTTGCAGACGCTCTCAAAATATAAAGCTCCCGCAAAATAATAAGCGTGTGCGAGATAGATCACAAGCACTAGCGTCAATCGATC
>JAUUYO010000185.1 GCA_030590405.1 Kangiellaceae bacterium | reverse complement strand
TAACTACATCATGCATCTTCTTGAAGAGCTACCCAAGCAGCCAGATGATCTTGATTATTTAATGCCTTGGAATGTCAAACTGTCGCCCACTATCTAATCGCTAGGTGGGGTTGGCGTTACGCTTACCTTCTATTCGCCAAACTTTAGACTCAAGTGGTTTAAGAATTGTTTTTATTGACGCGTTTTGCTTGTTTATAATTAACACAGACGGTTCCTTTTGATCTGCCGATATAACATTAACAAGAGGATAATGACCTTCATTAAGCCTCCATTTACCTATTAAATCGTTGGGTATATTTAAGTTAAATTCAAATGATTCTCGCTCGGAAAAATTGCTCACCACAATGACTTTTTGATTGCCATTCCAGCGTGCAAATGAGAATAAAGATTCATTATAGTTTTTAGTCTGTTTAATATTATGATAATGAAGATTGGCAAATTCTCCATTAAAAGCTGAATTACTGGCGCTAAAGGATAATAGTTTGACGTAAAACTCTCGAAGGTTTCTTTCTTGATCGGTTAATTGGCCGCCATCAAACTTGCCACCATTCATCCACCTTTGAAGACTCGGCACGCCCCAGTAATCAAACATAGTGGTACGAGTCGGATCGCCAAAACCGGCATCTCCCTCCCCCGCTTCACCAAGAGCCTGAGCATAAAAAAGCATAGTCGGCGCTTTACCGATTAGAGCAGAAACCACCATTGCCGGCTTGCCTTTATTAGCGTCACCCGCAAAGTCTGGACTCGCGATCCGTTGCTCGTCGTGATTTTCTAAAAAGTGTAATAAATATTGATCGATGTCCGAGAATTTTTCAATGATTGGTAAAAGCTTTGAGGTCGGCTGTTTGCCTTGCATGATTAATTTTAAGGTATCGTAGAAATCCACTTTATCATAGAGATAATCCATTTTGCCGAGCGATATAAAATCGCGATAAAGCTTCGGATTATAAACTTCGGCAATAATGGTTGATGATGGATTTCTATTTTTGATCGATGAGTTTAAATAGCTCCAAAATTCAACTGGCACCATTTCTGCCATATCATATCGAAAACCATCCACACCAAAATCAGTCCAGTAAATAACGATATCGCGAAATTTTTTCCAGGAATCAGGCACATCTTTGTTTTTCCAGTATTCAAAATGTGCAGGGTAATCTTTATCGGCGTACTCTACTGGCAGGCGGTCAAAATCGTAACTACCATCGGGCCGTACCCCGTAATTTATTTTAACCGTCTCGTACCAATCGTTGACATCCGGCTGTGTTTTTCTTGAACCATTACCGGTCCATTTGGCGGGATACTCGTCAAAATTTCGATCGGATAGTTTATTTTTTTCGCCATTTAATGGTTGATAGCCGTTGTTTGATACAGGCACTTGAAAAGCTTTGCCAACCACATAATAAAAATTATTGTCTCGCTTGTATTCAACACTAGTGTCATCCAGCTCACCAAAGTCACTCACATCTTCAGGTTTAAAGAGCGATTGATAATGGCGGGCCACATGATTCGGAACAATATCAATAATGACTTTCATACCATTTTTATGGGTTCTGTCCACCAGCGCCTTAAACTCCTGTAAACGATTTGCCGGTTCGACCGCCATATCCGGATTGACATTGTAATAATCCTTAACCGCATAAGGCGAACCCGCGCGACCTTTAACCACATCCGGATCATCATTGGTTATACCATATTTGGTGTAATCACGGATCACTGCATGGTGAGGCACTCCGGTATACCAGATATGTGAAACGCCGAATTCTTTGATGCCTTGTAGCGCTTCATCAGTGAAGTCATTGAACTTTCCTACACCGTTTTCTTCGATGGTTCCCCAAGGTTTGTTGGTAGTATTTTTGTTACCAAATAATCTGGTGAAGACTTGATAGATAACAGGCTTTCCATCAAGCTTGGCTGTAATCGATTGTTTCGATAGCTCTTGTTGAGTAGTTTCTTCCGCAGACTTTTGCGTTGCTTCGCTGGATTGTGATTCCGTTTCATCGGTAGCCTCGTTTGATTGTGAACAGCTTATTAAAAGAGCTATTGAAGTAACTATCGCGACATAATTTAGGTTTTTTATTTTCATATTATTATTTGTCTTTAGTCTATTAATAGTTGAGTCGTTTGATGATCCCAACGAACCTTTACGCTTAGTTTGTTCAATTCCGAATCATAAGAGTAGTCGTTTTCACTAACATTATTTCCTGCAAAACGGATCGATTGTGGTTTGTTGACCCAGTTATGAATCACAATATCGAGTTTTCTTTGCTGCGTCATAGTTTGATAACCTTTACCGATTCGAGAAAAGTCTAACCGTAAAACGCTTCCCTTCTGCATAGATAAAAACTGTAACAACTCAAATTTTCCGTCGGCGATTGAGTTAAAACTAGCACCATCATCTTCATACATTTGCCCTTTGCTTTGAGTGATTTTTTCATCCGCGTAATAATGCAGCGTTAAATGTTCGCTGGAATAATCATCGATTGATTGAACGGCATCCACCATCGGAATAAAGGAACCACCACGAACCAGCACTGGCAAGTTTTGTAAAGTAACGGGTAAATTAACAGTCTGATTTCCATCGAAACGGTTATCATTCCAAAAATCAAACCAAACGCCTTCTGGCAAATTAACCGGATGCTGTTTTTCGTTCGACTTAACAATTGGTGATACTAAAAAAGCATCTCCCCACAGATAACTATCTTTAACATCTATCAATTCAGATTTACTTTCATCCTCAAAAAATATCGGGCGCATTAATGGCATACCGCTGATCGAATTTTCATAAGCCATGGTGTAATTGTAAGATAATAATCGATAACGTAATTTAATATATTTCCGAATAATATCTTTGGTTTGTTGATCGTGAAAAACAGGTTCTGGGGCAATATTATCTTGTGCGTGGGGACGGAATACTGGTTGAAAAACACCATATTGTAACCAACGAATATAGAGTTCTTGATCGAAAGCTTCTCCGCCAGCAAAACCGCCAAGATCAGAATGAGTGTAGGCCATACCGGATAGCCCCATTTGTAAACTCAATTCCACCTGGGGTTTAAGCCCGTCCCATGAGCGAGAAACATCACCCGTCCAGGGGATCATTCCATAACGCTGAGATCCGGCAAAACCCGATCGCATCATGATAAAGGGGCGCACATTCGGTTGCAGTTTCAATTGATTTTGATAAACCATTTTGGCCCATTGATGACCATAAGCATTATGCACTTCATCGCCTCTGCCAGTTTTGCCTATGTCTGATAAAAAATGGAGCGAATCATCGGGATGCACTTCCGGCTCGCCCAGATCGCCCCATACCCCGGCAACACCTTGCTCAGTTAAATCTTTGTAAACCTCGCCAAACCAATCTTGCGCTTTACTATCAAATACATCAATTAAACCAGTATTACCAAAATAGAAATCAAATCGCCTGGGTTCACCCTTTTCATTTTTCGCAAGAATCTTATTATCAACGGCGTCTTGCCATTTATCCGAAGTACTTAAAATAAATGGTTCAGTGATTAAAATGGTTTTCACCCCTTTTTCTTTTAGATCACTAATCATTTTGGCCGGGGTTGGAAAGGCCTTTTTATCCCAATCCAGATTTCCCATAAAACCTTTAATATCGTTACCAAACCAGTAGAGATCGAGAATAATAGCGTCAAGCGGAATGTCATCGGCAATAAACTGAGCAACGGTCTCTCTTACCTGTTGCTCAGTCTTGTAACCAAACCTTGAAGCATAGTTACCAAAAGCCCAACGAGGCGGCAATGGTTGTTTGCCGGTGACATCAACATAATGATTGATTAACTCCGGATAAGACTCACCAGAAAAAATCATATAGGCCGTCCGCCCACCGACGGCTTCAAACGAAAGCGTATTATTTTCCGTTTTACCAATATCAAGAAACCCGCTTGCACTATTATCGAATAATATTGCGTATTTTTTACTGGAAATAACCAAAGGCAAACTAAAATACATTTGATTCGATTCCGTGGTATAACCGTAATGAGCTTTATTATACAAAGGCATTCGATGGCCACGACGATCCATACCTAAAACCCGCTCGCCCCCGCCCATAATGTTTTCGGAATCATCCAGTTGAAAATTAAAACCAGCTTTATCCAGCTTATGAAAATAACTTTTTTGTTTAACCAGAAGCTCGTCATCTCGATAAAAATTAACCGAGAGATCGTCCTTATTTATTATCGCAGACAGGTTACCGTTAGTTAGCGTTAAAACGCTATCAGATTCAGTTATCTTTAACGGGACTGAACCAGACGCTTCTTTGGTCGCAAATGATGGAAGTTGCTCGACGCCAGTTTGCAGATAATGTACTTCAATAGAACCGGTCGACAGCGCAGTATATTTTATTTCGCCAAATTTGGACTCAATAATTAATGAATGGTCTTGCAAATGATGATTTATATAATCCTGTGGCTCAAAATACGAGCAAGAGGAAATAAACATCGACAGCAATAAAACAACCGAAGTCATTGCATATTTACGGGTAGAAATTCTTATTTTTATCATTCGATTAGTTTACCTTCTTTACAAAATAATTCTCGCAGAATAAAACTACAACTGCAAAATAAACACTGACTTTCCGAGAACTGAAATTGTTTTATCCATAGCATATTAATTCCCGGATAAAATATCTTGTCCATTTTTACTTTTATCGCTATCCGATAACATGATTGAATAATCATCAGGATTAATCTCAACCACACCACAACTCTTATTTAAAAAACCACTTAGTCGATAAAACTAAGCGGCTAAAGTTCGTCTATCCATGACAAGGATATAGTGTATTGGCTATTAAAAACCCAAAGAGTCAAATATTCCAGACAAAATAATTTATTTCATTTTCGTATTCTAGCTGTAGCATACTGAGCTAATTTTCGAGAGCATTTGCAGCCTCGATTGAAACAACATTAAATACTGCGGTCGTTCTGGCCGGAACCGTAAAGGAACCTTTCTCACTGTCGTTGCTAGAAAGTCTCACGACTGGATCAGCAGAAGAACGTTGAACAGGATGTAATCCAAACTTCAGCCCCATAAACTGTTCAATGGTATAAGTCTGCTCGGTTGTACTAGCATTAAAAATCACAAGATGGTGTACACCACTTTCATCACTCAAACTCATGACGATTAAGCCAGGCACTTGTTCAGGACCGGTGTTGTGAAACGCTAAACCGACAATAATCTCTTGTGCGGTTTGCAAACGAAAAAGTCCGCTACTCTTTCGAATTAACATCAATTCTTTCATGTGTTTAGCCGCTGATTTTATTTCAGTTTCGCCAACTGCTAAATTCGGATTAGCGAGTAAAGCTTGAGTAAAATCCCAATTGGCTTCATTGTCACCTTTAAGAGGTAGGCCTCTCCCCCAACCATTATTCTCATAGCTAAAATCGAGCAGGTTAAACCAATCGCCAGCATCAAAGCTATTTCTATCGGTGGATTTGGATCGCAACATATCCTGACCAGCATGGAAAAAAGGAATACCTTGCGCTAAAGCTACAATCGAATTTCCCAAATTGGCAACTCTTACTCTGTCAGAAGCTGATGTCGATACAGGAAGTTTATATTGATTCACGTCAAAAAGTGTTTCGTTATCATGAGCAGCTATATAATTGATTGATTCCTGAGGATCACTGGTGTAACCACCAATATCAGCCCCCCTGATTAAGTTGCCCTGATAATTAATAAACTGGTAATCCGACAGAGTGCCTGCAAGACTCATTCTTATTCGATCCGTGTTGTAAAGTAAATCCGCAAGACTAGCATTACTCTTTTCATTGGGGTCATAAAATTGGCCATTAATAAACCCTTGATTCTCTACGTGCGCGATACCTGAATCAAAAGGACCTCCTCCGCGAACCGCATCTCGAATTTGATCATTAAAGGAGCCAACACCTGTATTGTCACCCATATTTTTTTGAGTGGCTTGATCGAACCGAGTGTTATTTACCACTTCACCAAAATTCCATCCCTCACCATATAAATAGATACTACTACCATCGACGCCATCTTCAGCGACTGTTAATGACTGCAGCATCTCTTTCGCTTTTAGGATATTGGCTTTTGTGTGATGGCCCATAAGATCGAAACGAAACCCATCAACTTTATAATCAGTTGCCCAGGTCCGTAACGAATCTAACATTAATTTTTCCATCATATTATGTTCCGTCGCTGTGTTGGCACAACAACTACTCATTTCGATACCGCCAACATTATTCAGTCGGTGATAATAATCAGGAACAATTTTATCGAGTACCGATTTTTCACCTAACAAACTACCACTTGTATGGTTGTAAACAACATCCATCACCACTCTTAAACCGGCTCTATTTAAGGAAGCCACCATACTTCTAAATTCTTTTATACGTAGCGCACTGTCCGGCTTAATTGAATAGCTCCCTTCAGGAACCGTGTAATGATAAGGATCATAACACCAGTTAAAAGCATCTTGACCTCGAATAGCATCGACAGCAGCTTGTTGCTCCGAAGAGTCAGCCGCAAAAGATGACAAATCACCCACCGTTACTTGCTCTGCGGGATCTTCGTTAATGGTCGCACAATCAAAAGCTGGTAACAAATGAACCGTAGTTAATCCTGCTTTTGCCAAGCGGCGTAAATGCTTGCTTCCGTTTGAGTTGGGAACGGAAAAAGCTTTAAACTTTCCTCGATTCTTTTCAACAAGACTTTCATCATGGATACTAAAATCACGAACGTGAAGTTCATAAATCGCTTGATCTTCGGGCGCTATTAAATCGG
>JAUUYO010000317.1 GCA_030590405.1 Kangiellaceae bacterium | reverse complement strand
GTTTTAATGACTGATAAACCTTCATCGGCCCTTAAGAACAAAAAACGTTCATCGATGCGTCTGGCATTAGAATCAGTCAGAGATGGTCGGGCAAACGCCTGTGTCAGTGCTGGAAACACAGGGGCACTGATGGCAATATCTCGCTTTATTTTGAAAATGCTACCAGGCATTGACCGACCAGCGATCATTTCTGCGCTACCCACCAATGAGAATGGTCCAGTGTATTTATTGGATCTTGGCGCTAATGTTGATTGCAATGAACAACGATTGGCTCAGTTTGCCATTATGGGTAATGAATTAAGTAAAAGCGTTGATGGCATTCAATCGCCCAAAGTTGGCCTGTTGAATGTCGGTGAAGAAGAGATTAAAGGCTCCGAAAAACTACGCAAAGCAGCCGATCTGATCGATAGTTTAGACGGGGTAAATTATTGCGGTTTTGTTGAAGCCAATCAAATCTTTGCTGGTGATTATCAAGTGATCGTAACTGACGGCTTCACTGGTAATAGTGTACTCAAAGCTTCAGAGGGCTTAAGCCTGTTTTTACTGGCTAAAATTAAGCACGCCTTTCAGAGAAACTGGTGGACCCGGTTGATTGGTTTGTTAGCTAAACCTGTCATGAATCTGTTCAAGGAAGAAATCGATCCCGAGCGCTATAATGGTGCTTGCTTGATCGGATTGCGTGGGGTGGTGATTAAAAGCCACGGTAGTGCCAACATTAATGCGACGGTTTGTGCGATTGAAGAAGCCATATTACAGTCCAGGCAAAAAGTACCTGGCCGGATCAGAGAAAGCCTGGAGAAGGCGAGCAAAAATCAGCTCGCACAAATGGTCTGACTAGTTTTACTGCTCAACACAAGATATAGTTGCGCCGAAATGTTGCAATGGCTAAAGGGTTTAGGACCAGCCGTTCACTAATCGGCGATTAGGTGACGCTAAAGTGCTAACATAGTATTTACTTTTAGAACCTATTATAACTTATTGAAATATTTGGATAATATAATGTCAGATACATCTTCAAACGTTCAAAATAAAACCGCTTTTATATTTCCCGGACAAGGCTCACAATCACTTGGCATGTTGAGTGATTATTCTGATAACGCGGAAGTTATTCAAACATTCCAGCAAGCGTCGGATGTATTAGGTTACGATGTTTGGCAGCTTTGCCAACAAGGACCAGAAGAAACGCTCAATCAGACCGATAAAACTCAACCAGCTTTATTGACCGCCAGCGTGGCTTTATGGCGGGTATGGCAAAACAGTGCCGCAGCATTACCATCGATTGTCGCCGGACATAGCCTGGGTGAATATTCAGCACTGGTTTGTGCCGGGATCCTGGATTTTGAACAAGGATTGAAGCTCGTCGAGCAACGGGGTTTGTTTATGCAACAAGCGGTACCGCCCGGAGTCGGAAAAATGGCCGCAATTATCGGGCTCGATGATAATAAAGTAAAAGCCGCTTGTGATGCATCGGCACAAACGGAAATTGTTTCGCCAGTTAATTATAATTCACCGGGGCAAATTGTGATTGCCGGTAATACGGACGCTGTGGACAGAGCGATGATCGCCTGTAAAAAAAGTGGTGCCAAAAGAGCAATGCCACTATCCGTTAGTGTGCCATCGCATTGTTTATTGATGAAACCTGCCTCTGAAAAATTACAAGATGTATTAAATTCAATTACCTTGAGCGAACCGAATATTTCGGTGGTTAACAATGAAGGTGTAGCTATTGAAACTCATCAAGATAAAATCAAACAAGCGCTGGTTCGTCAATTATATTGTCCGGTAAGGTGGTCGGAAGTCATCAGTTTTATCGCTAAAAACGGAATCACCAAATTTGTCGAATGCGGTCCTGGAAAGGTTTTAAGTGGCTTAAATCGACGCATTGACCGAAGCCTGACCTCTTACAACACATATCAATTAGATTCATTAAATCAAGCCGTTGAAGCTTTAAGTTAATAAAAAAGTTTAAGCTAAAGCAGTCATTAAAAAATATTCACAGGAGCAAAATATGAGCACCAATCGATTAGCGCTAGTTACCGGAGCCTCTCGCGGCATTGGTCGAGCCATCGCGGAAAACTTGGGAGCCAGTGGACATACGATCGTTGGCACTGCAACGTCACAAGCGGGGGCTGATAGTATCAGCGCTTATTTTTCCGAACAAGATATTAACGGAAAGGGCATGGTGGTTAATGTTTCTGATGCTGAATCAATGGAAACTCTACTCAAAGACATTAAGCAGGAATTTGGTAAAACGCCAGAGATTTTGATTAACAATGCCGGTATCACCCGAGATAATTTACTGATGCGTATGAAAGATGACGAGTGGGATTCAATTATTCAGACTAATCTTACCTCTGTTTTTCGACTTTCAAAGGCCTGCTTAAGAGGCATGATGAAAGCTAAATGGGGAAAGATCATTAATATTGGTTCGGTAGTGGGTTCAACTGGCAATCCAGGGCAAACCAATTATTGTGCGGCTAAAGCGGGTCTTATTGGATTTACTAAATCGCTGGCAAAAGAAATTGGCGCACGCGGTATTACTGTTAATGTAGTTTCACCGGGATTTATTGATACCGATATGACCCAGGCGCTAGATGATGGCCAACGTGCGACTATTTCCTCAAATATTCCATTAAATCGATTAGGTCAGCCCTCAGAAATTGCATCCGCAGTTGGTTTTTTAGCTTCTCCTGGCGCAGACTACATTACTGGCGAAACCATTCACGTTAATGGTGGCATGCATATGGGCTAAAAAGGTTCTTATTTAAAAACGTAAAGTGACGCAAAATAAAGAATTAT
>JAUUYO010000235.1 GCA_030590405.1 Kangiellaceae bacterium | reverse complement strand
AGGTTTTCTATATTCATGATTGCTCTCATAATTGAGATCATGGACTAGATAGAAATATTTTTCAGACTCATTTTATATTGGAATCACGTACCTCGTTCAGACTCATTTCATATTGGACAAGGCTGGGCATTTCAAAATCTTTGCAATTGCTATATAGTCAGCTAGAGTAAAATAGTCAGCTAGAGTAAAATGACTCATGCTTGAGTAAAACTGCTAAAGCGAACACCGTTAATTAGTTCGCTATGATATGAATAGGAGAGTGAAATGAAAAACAATTTGATAAGACTGATATCGCTTGGATTGATAGCCTTTAGCCTGGTTAGCGACGCAGGTGAAAAACTAAAAGTAGGGATTACCGCTGATATTGCCAGTGTTACGGTAAAGCATCAGGGAAAAACAGTTATCATTCAACGTAATCAGGATAATAAGAATACCATTGCTGCGGATTATGCAGTCACTTCGAGAGATTGCCCGCCATTTTGTATTAGGCCGATTAAACTGGCTGCTGGGGTTGAAACCATCGCCGAATTAGAAATCATCGAATATTTACAAAAAGTCAGTAATGGTGATAAAAGCATCTTGGTTATCGATTCAAGAACGCCCAACTGGGTAAAAAAAGGCACCATCCCCGGTTCTATTAATATTCCCTGGACGCAGTTATCCATGACCGCTGGCGGCAACGCATTGTCAATTGCAGAAATATTAACCGAACAGTTCGGTGTTATTGTCGAAGATGATCTGTATGATTTTTCTAAAGCAAAAACCTTAGTGATGTTTTGTAATGGCATGTGGTGTGGTCAGTCACCTAAGAATATTAAGACCTTGCTTAAATTCGGATATCCGGCAAATAAAATCAAATGGTATCGAGGCGGAATGCAGGATTGGCATATTCTGGGACTAACTACGGTTAAGTAATGGCCAATAAAAAGAGTGCTGAATGATGAAAGGTCGACCAGGTTCTGGTGTGATTGTTTGATAGCTTAGCTTCAAATAAAGTGAGAAAATAGCTTTATTGCTGCTCAACCAGTTTAACCGATGAAAATTCACTCTGAAAATATCCTGCTAACCGGAGCCGTTGGCAGGTTAGAAGCCATAATTGATACTCGAACCGAAGACGTTAACACCGACTATATCGCAGTTTGTTGCCACCCACACCCTCTGCACGGCGGCGCTATGGGTAATAAGGTTATCTACACCGTTTCACGCACATTAGCTCAGCTCGGCATTACCAGTATTCGTTTTAATTTTCGCGGTGTTGGTAAAAGCGAGGGGGAGTATGCCAGTGGCATTGGCGAGCAAGACGATTTGCAAGCGGTAGTCCATTGGGTCAAACAACAATATCCCGATCGGCAATTAGTTCTTTCTGGTTTTTCTTTTGGTGCCTATATAACTTCACTGCAAGCGATTAAATTAAACAGTAGCCTGTTGATCAGCATTGCCCCGCCAGTTGGCAGAATCGAATTTACTGGTTTTAATCGACCAGAGTGCCCCTGGCTGGTGATCCAGGGGGATGATGACGAATTGGTCGATGCCGCGCAGGTCGCAAAATGGAGCAGCAGTTTTCTACCTCCGGCTAAATTAATTCCAATGGCCGAAGCCAGTCATTTTTTTCACGGTAAACTGGTCGAATTACGTTCAAATATTGAATCTTTTGTCAGCCAACACTTAGGGGCGATTAAAGGTTCCAGGCTAAATTAGAATAATATGAAGCAAAGTCCACAAACTCCCAAACAGAAATACCTAAAAGACATTCAAACCGATGAATATACTGAAGATCCTTGTCAGTTACAGGCGGTCGAAATGCTGGACGATTTTTTTCATCGCTTGATCATTGCAGATAAACCGGAAAATTTGTTAAAACGATTTTCATCCATATTTTCATCCACCAGGCCGCCGCTCAAAGGCCTTTACTTTTGGGGCGGGGTCGGCCGAGGTAAAACCTATCTGATGGATATGTTTTTTGATCTCTTGCCGATCAAAAGCAAGATGCGGTTGCATTTTCATCGTTTTATGCATCAAACCCACGAGCAATTAACCGAGTTTAAAGGCCAGCAAGACCCACTTCTATTAATTGCGGATGAGCTAGCCTCAAAAACAAATGTTATCTGTTTTGATGAGTTTTTTGTTAAAGACATTACCGATGCGATGATCTTGGGCGGCTTATTTGAAGCTCTTTTTGCCCGCGGAGTTAGTCTGGTGGCAACCTCAAATATTCCGCCAGAGAGGCTTTATTGGAGCGGACTGCAAAGAGAGCGGTTTATTCCTGCCATTCGATTGATTGAAAAACACTGTCAAATTGTTAATTTAGATAACGGCATTGATTATCGACTGCGAACTCTGGAACAAGCCGATATTTTCCATTGTCCTCATGACCAGGAAGCCATCGACAACTTAAATAATAGCTTTGATCATCTGGCGACCGAAGAGATGCCGCTGGCGAGTCTGATTGACATAGAGCATCGGCCGGTTAAAACTGTTCGATGCGCCGAAGGCGTCATTTGGTTTAGTTTTGCTGAAATCTGTGAAACGGCGCGAAGTCAGACCGATTACATCGAGCTATCTCGCTGTTATCAAACTGTCATGGTGAGTGAAATACCACAACTTGATGCCAAAGATGATGCGGCAGCACGGCGGTTTATCAGTTTAGTCGATGAATTTTATGAACGACATGTCAATTTAATGATCACCGCTTTGGTAGAGCTGGAAGAGTTGTATATCGGTCAATTGTTAGCCTTTGAATTTAAGCGAACCTTAAGTCGATTACAAGAAATGCAATCCCATGACTATCTGGCATTGGAACATTTGGCGTGAAAAATAATTAACGCCAGATTTAACAACTTTACAGAGAGGTGAATTTGTAGGAGCGTTTTTGCCTAAAGCACCTACAGTTGGTAACCGCGCCAGAAGTAGGTCCATTAGGGAATGCGATGGTGAATATTGCACGATTTTTCGCGAATGAATTCGCTCCTACAAAAAAACAGAGTTTTTTAACACCCTAATAATCAAAAAATAATTACTCAAAAAGTGATTACATAGCCATATCTTTCAATTTTTTCAAAGGACGTACCTTGACTTGAATTGAAGCTGGTTTCGCTTTAAACATAGTTTCTTCGCCAGTAAAAGGGTTGATGCCCGGTCTTGCTTTAGTTGCTTTTTTCTTCACGGTAGAAATTTTAAGCATGCCTGGTAAAACAAATTCACCACAAGCACGTTTCTTAATATGACGCTCAATTACATCACCTAATTCGTCAACAACCGCAGCAACTTGTTTCTTGCTTAGTTCAGTTGATTCAGCAATTTCTGCGATAATTTGGGTTTTTGTGTAACGGTCTTTGATTATTTTTGGTTTCTTAGCAGTAGCCATTAGTTTTCCTATGCTTTGATTGAATTAATTTGGGCCTAGTTTATACAGTTCGGGTTTAGACAATAGCCGCTAGTCAGACTGCGTCATTGCATAATCGCTTTGTACCCCAGTTTTCTCACTAAATAAAGGATTTATTACGTTTTGTTGGATAATTTTAGACGTCATCATTATTTCTCTTATTTTATTTAATAATTTGGTGCTTTTTTGATCAAAATAGCGCACAATGCGGCGCATTCAATATTTCGCCCAATAACGCCGATCTATCGGTGATACGGACCAGCTTTTAGACGTTACCAAAGCTGATTTTGTAGTGAATGATCTTTATTTGAGTAAAAAAGACTGATTTTGTCTAAAAATAGGTTGTGAATAGCCCTGTATTTCTGTAATATTCGCGCTCTTTTTTGAATGTAAGAAAGAATTAACAGGCAAATTAAGCCCTGATTTATACTAAAAGCCCACTTGGGAGCTAAGAATGAGAACTTATAGTGCAAAACCAGAGTCAGTACAACGCGAATGGTTCGTTGTAGACGCAGAAGGTAAAACACTTGGCCGTTTGGCAACTGAAATTGCCCGTCGTTTACGTGGCAAGCATAAAGCAGAATTTACACCTCACGTTGATACTGGCGATTATATCGTTGTTGTTAACGCTGAGAAGATTGCTGTAACAGGTAAAAAAGAAGCTGACAAGATGTACTACCGTCATACAGAGTTCCCTGGTGGGATCAAAGGCATGACGCTTGGTAAGTTACGTGAAAAAGCGCCCGAGCGTATTTTACAGTTAGCAGTTAAAGGCATGATCCCTAGCAACCCGCTTGGCCGTGATTGCTTACGTAAATTAAAGATTTTTGTTGGACCTGAGCACACGCACCAGGCACAGCAACCAAAAGAATTAAACATATAGTTGGTGAATGAAAATGGCTGATACACAATATTACGGAACAGGTCGTCGTAAGAGCTCTACTGCTAGAGTCTTTTTACGTCCAGGTAAAGGTAGCATCGTTGTTAATCAACAACCGCTAGACGAATACTTTGGTCGTGAAACTTCTCGTATGGTTGTTCGTCAGCCACTTGAGTTGACTGAAAATGTTGAAAAATTTGACGCATACGTAACGGTTAAAGGTGGTGGTGATCCAGGTCAAGCTGGCGCGATTCGTTTAGGCATTACCCGTGCTCTAATGGAATTTGATAACGAACTTCGTCCTTCATTACGTGCTGCGGGTTATGTCACTCGTGATGCTCGTTCGGTTGAACGTAAGAAAGTTGGTCTACACAAAGCACGTAAGAGACCTCAGTTCTCTAAGCGTTAATATTTTTTATTGAAACCGTTTCTTTTCATAAGAAGCAATAAAAATTATAAACTGACCATCGCTTTGAGAGAATCGGTGGTTTTTTGCTATTTTCAGTTCTCAAAGAAATTCCTTCAAAATATTTGGGTGTAGTTCCTTTGTGTCGACGGCAAAAGTTAGCTAACGCCGCTCGTTTCTAAAAAATCATAAATTCGTTTTTTAGATTGTTGCTTATGAAATTTCCAATATTCTTCAAATTCATTACTGGACTTGAGTGAACGAAGTTTT
>JAUUYO010000059.1 GCA_030590405.1 Kangiellaceae bacterium | reverse complement strand
CAAACCAATGAACAACAACTGACTGAAGAACTACACGACTTGCTTATTGACGCGACTAGAATTCGCCTGCGCGCCGATGTTCCCGTGGGAGCTTACCTGTCAGGCGGACTGGATTCTTCTGTTCTGGTTGCCATGATCCATCATTATGGCAATGTCCCCTTAAAAACTTTTTCGCTTAACTTCAGTGAAACTGACTTTGATGAAAAAACCTATCAAAGCGCTCTAATTGAGCATCTGCAAGCCGAACATAGTCACTTAATGGTAGGCACCAAAGATATCGCAGAGAATTTTAAACAAACCCTTTATCATACCGAAATGCCAATATTAAGAACTGCGCCAGTACCGATGGGATTACTGTCAGCCTTAGTGCAAGAAAACAACTTTAAGGTTGTGTTAACTGGTGAGGGCGCTGATGAAGTGCTCGGTGGTTATGATATCTTTAAAGAAGCAAAAGTCAGGCAGTTTTGGGCGGTTAATCGAGATTCTAAGTTCAGACCGTTACTGTTAAAAAAACTCTATCCCTACCTCACACTGCCAAACGATGATCAGGGAACCTATTTAAAACAATTTTTTGGTGAGTCCCTCGATCAACCCGATAATATTTGTTTTTCTCATCTGCCTCGCTGGACTACCACAGCTAAAGCTAAGCGATTTTACTCCAACGATCTCAAAAGTGAGCTCAATGAAAACCCACTGGATATCATGATTAATTCATTGCCCGCAAAACTGGCAAAAATAGACCCGTTTAATCGCGCCCAGTATATCGAGGCTAAATCACTCATGGCAGGATATTTGTTGACCTCACAAGGAGATAGGATGTTGAGTAAAAACTCCATCGAAGGCCGTTTTCCATTTTTGGATCATCGGGTGATTGAATTTTCAAACACACTCCCTCCAAAGTATAAGATGAAAGGACTGAACGAGAAATATTTACTGAAAAAAGCCATGGCGAAATATTTACCTAAAGAAATTATCCATCGGCATAAACAACCTTATCGAGCACCTGATGCAAAAGCAATGACCGGAAAGTTTTTAGGTGATGAGTTACGTCATCATTTATCGCAACAGGAATTAATTAAAAACGGGCTTTTCGACGGCCAAAAAGTTAAATTTTTACTCAAAAAAGCTGATTCAGGGCGAGCTTTATCAATCCCTGAATCGCAAGCCTTAGTCGGAATTTTATCAACCCAAATATTAATCGAGCAATTTACTTAATTACCTATTTTACCTAACCCCATATAAGGCAGACTGATTATGAATGATGTAGTAGTAAATACCCAAGAGTTATTGAGAAGGTTTATTTTGGAAAATTATTTATTCACCGACGACCAGGGCCAATTAAATAATACTGACTCATTTTTAGATACTGGCATTCTTGATTCTATGGGGATCTTAGAATTGATTTATTTTCTTGAAGAAGAGTTGTCGATCAAAACCGAGTCAGCTGAAATGGTCCCTGGCAACCTTGATTCGATCGATAACCTACTAGCATTTATCGACCGAAAATCAGCCTGAATTTTCAAATACTTGAGTGAAAAAACAAATGTTTAAGAAAACGCTTATTCAACAGTTTCTTTTTATCAGCAGCTCAAAGTCTGACGCTATTGCTCTGCAAAATAAAACTGAACAAATAAGCTACGCCGAGTTAAAAAAAAACATCTGCAAAGTGAGCGCCTTACTGGTTAATCAGGGCGTACAAACTGGTGACCGAGTTGCATTGGTGATTGATAATTCAATTGAATATATCACCACTTTTTATGCGGCATGGAAAATAGGCGCGGTCGTTGTTGCTCTTAATCCCCAGGCAAAAATTCACGAAATAGAAAAAATGCTCCGTCAGTGCGGAGCCCGATGCCTGGTAATCAGTAAACTTGATACTGAAATGCTCGAAGGATTCAAACGGCTAAAGATCCGGTTTATAACGCTTATCGATTCGGGCTTCGATGAAGTGCAACATTGGCAGCAAGCGTTCAACTTACAAGCTGATGACAATTGGTATCCGGCAAATAAATCAACCCTGGCACAAATTATTTATACCTCAGGCACCACAGGCAACCCAAAGGGGGTCACGTTAAGCCATGGCAATTTGATGAGTAACGTAGAAGATATAATTTATTATCTTAAACTAACCTCAAAGGATAGTATTTTAAATGTTCTACCCTTTCATTATTGTTACGGTAACTCAATATTACACACTCACTTTTGCGTGGGAGCAAAAATCATATTGGCAGGGTCAATGGCCTATCCACAAGAGATTGTTAATTCTATCAGATCGTTAAAGACTAGTGGTTTTTCCGGAGTCAGCTCAACTTATAGTTTGTTTCTATCTCGCTCAGATTGGCCTGAAAACCCACCAGAGTTACGTTATTTAACTCAAGCAGGCGGCCCGATGGGCAAACAGCTGACTGAAAAATTAATCTCTGCTAGTCATCGCAACACTCAGTTGTTCGTGATGTATGGCCAGACAGAGGCCACTGCCAGGATCAGCTGGTTACCGCCATCCTCTCTTGCATCTAAACAAGGCTCTGTCGGCATACCTCTTGACCAGTTACAACTGGAAATTCGTAATGAAAAAAATATTAAAGTTAAAAGGCACCAGAAAGGCGAAGTCTATATTAAAGGCCCCAGCGTGATGCAGGGCTACTGGAAAAATCCAGCAGCGACAGAGAAAGTGTTGATCGATGAATGGTTAAAAACAGGTGATTTAGGTTTTCTCGATGATGATGATTATCTCTTTCTACAAGGTAGAAATACCGACATGATTAAAGTTGGCGCGCATCGAATAAACCCATTAGAGCTAGAAGAAGTCATCAACCAACTGGCTTTTGTCTACGAGTCGGCAGTAATTGGTATTGATGATGAAATCCTCGGTCAAAAGTTGTGTGCTTATATTGTTGGTGAAGAATCAAAGGCCAACCTGTTTGCCATAAAAAACACTGCAACGAATATTTACCGGCTCACAAAATACCCAGAGAAATAACCTGGCTGTCTCAACTACCAAAAACAGCCAGTGGAAAAATTAAAAGACATCAAATAAATTGTTAAATGGAGATTAATTAAAATGACAACCAATGCTTATGACATTGATCCAGTTCTTACCCTTGACTTTGAGCATGAAGTCGAAAAAATAGCCCAGCGAATGCGACAAATCTTGAGTCAAGATTTACACCGCAGGGGATTTATTATTGCTATGTCCGGCGGAATTGATAGTTCGGTTTGCGCGGCGTTGGCAGTGAAAGCTTTGGGAGTCAAAAAGGTTTTCGGGTTGCTAATGCCTGAAAAGGACTCCTCTTCAACCAGTGGCGATCTGGGTAAGTTATTAGCCAAGCATCTGGATATTGAATATACCGTTGATAATATCGCATCGACATTAGATTCCATTGGTTGTTATCGATGGCGGGATGATGCTATCAGACAGGTATTTCCCGAATATAATGAGCAATGGAAAAATAAAATAGTGATTGCTGGAGGCGTTGATGGACGTATTAATCATTACAATATTGTGGTTGAAAATCCTCAGGGTGAACGCTTTGAAAAAATGTTGCCACTAAAGGCATATTTAACCATTGTTGCCGCGACCAATCACAAACAACGAATTCGTAAAACTCTGGAATACTTTCATGCTGATAGATTAAATTATGCGGTTATCGGCACACCAAATCGTCTGGAATATGATCAGGGCTTTTTTGTCAAAAATGGCGACGGTTCTGCAGACATTAAGCCGATTTCACACTTATATAAATCACAAGTGTATGCCATGGCCAGATATTTAGGGCTGCCGGATGCTATTTGCAATTCGACACCGACCACTGATACTTACAGTTTAGAGCAAGGTCAGGATGAATTTTATTTCTCTCTCCCTTATCAGAAAATGGATATTGCGTTGTGGTATTTAAATCATAAAAAGACATCCTCAGAACTCGCCAATAAATTAGCGATTAGTGAACAGCAAGCCAATTTTTTGTTCAACGACATATTATCAAAACGCCGCACAACCGATTACTTACATAAAAAGCCCGTCATGATTGAAGATGTGGTATTGGACTTTTAATCCACTAAAAGGAGAGTAACGATGGACCTTGATCATATTTGTATCGCAGTAAAAAACATTGATAAAACCGCCCAACATTTGCAGAAATTCCTTGGTTATTATGCAAAAACATCCAAGGTGATCAATAGCAGACAAAAAGTGGTTGTTCAGTTTTTCAGCAAACAGGGTTCATTAGATTTGAAATTGATTGAGCCAAGCGAGCCAAGCTCTCCATTAGTGACATTCATTAAAAAAGGTGAAGGACTTCACCATTTAGGATTTAAAGTTGAACAGGTAGAAGCTGCGCTAATAGAATTAAAACAACTTGGAGCCATCATCAATACGCAAGCGGAACCGGGTGAAGCTTTTGATGATGAATTGATCGGTTTCAGTTATTTGGGCCGAGGGCTCAACATTGAAATTATAGATACAGATAAACGGCGCTACTTATTATGAACCGACAACGCAAAATTATCGATCGACTTTATCATCAGTTTGAAAATGATTTTTGTCATGAGGTAAGTGAATTAGACCCTGAAAAAGTGAGTGAATTTCAAGTATCAGAATTTGGTGCTAATTCGATCCTGAGCGACATTGATTTTAATAACTGGTTGTTTTCAGAAGCGAGTAAAAATAAAAGAGTGTTTTGTATATCGGATGACGAAATCGTCGGACAGCAAAGTGCATTACAAAGCGAGCTTTCGATTCAGGATGAATCTGTTGATTGCGTTTGTGCTATTAATTTAATGGTAAAAGAAGACTGGCGAATGAAAGGTCTTGGTGTCGCTTTAACGGGAGAGCTAATCAGCAATCATGAGTTAGTTGTTTGTTTAGGGGTTTCCGAGGATGCCCATCGAATGTTTATTCGTCAGGGCTGGTCTGATATGGGAAAAACCCACAATTTTGTTAAACCCATGAAACTTAAATTCTGGAATGAATATGGACCACTTACCAACCTGTTTAAAAATTTGCGACTAATATTTGCCCTGACGCTGTCAAAAATGACCGATTTATTTTATCGGATATTTTCAAAAAAACTGACTCTCAATAGAATAGAGGACAAAAATAAATTGGAAGAAAGCATCCTACTCAATCAGGAGAAAACAGAAAAAGTTCAGTTTAAACGCAATTTACAATACCTTGCCTGGCGTTATTTTGATATTCCAGGTTACCACCCTTATCAGTTCTATACTATTAATGATAAACAGCATCGACTACCAGGTTATTTTGTGATTAAGGTTTCCGACTACGAAAATAAAAAAGCCTTGATTATTTCTGACATAGAAGCCCAAACAGAAGATGTGGGAAAGTTTGTTGATGCCATAGTGAAATTGGCCAAACAAAAGAAAACCGATATTATTCTCTACAATGGGTTTAATCTGGCACTGGAAAAAAAGCTTAAAACCAGGCGATTTTATCAGCGCCCCAGCGGCGATATTTTTGTTTATTATTGCAATAATAAAAACATTGAAAATGCACTTTCAAATAAAGAAAACTGGGTTATTAAGTTTTCTGATTCGGATATGGATTTTTCATATTACTAATGAAAATATATTTAGTCTTAAGCAGATATTGAGCTTAATCGCTTTTTCATTTCCTCTAACAATAAATTCCCACAACCTCCGGGCGATACTCGCGCCTTCAAACTATCAATCGGTTCTCGCTGCTCAAGCTCGGCATAACTATTAGCAACTTGTTGATAAGCGGTTCTAAATGGCATTCCTTGAGCGCTAAGTTCTATAGCCAAATCTGTCGCATGCATTGGAGCATCAATTTTTGCCTTGCAAGCCTCATCAATAAACTGGGTGCCCTCAATCAGCGCAGGAAAGATCGATAATGTATCCATTGTCTTTTTGATGGCCCTTAGCATTGGCCCCTTAGTTAACTGAAGATCTCTTTGATATCCAGAAGGTAAAGATAATAGCGATTGAAGCTCAACCATTGCAGATTGCACTACTGAATAGCTTGCTCGCATTAACTCAACCAGATCAGGATTATTTTTGTTTGGCATGATTGAACTGCCTGTCATCATTTCATCAGGCAATTTGACCATGGCAAATTCCTGAGTAGTAAAGATTGAAAGATCCCAACAATAACGCCTCACATCTAATAGACAGAGTGACATACTATTTAGCGCTGCTATTTCAAATTTACCACGGCTATTCTGCGCGTAAATCGGATTGATTTGCAATCTGGAAAAATTCAACTCTTTCGTAATCAACTCTCTGTCGAGCGGTAAATTGACGCCATAGCCTGCTGCGGTTCCCAGCGGATTGGCATCAATTAACTCCAATGCCGCATTTAAAGCAATCAGATTATCAATCATGGATTCGGCAAAACCAGCAAACCACATACCCGCCGATGATGGAACCGCTTGTTGCAAATGAGTATAACCGGGCATTGCCTGAGACTTGCTTTTTTCTGCCTGAACCAGACAGGCCTGAGCGCTTTGCTGGCATAGCTCGATCACCGCTTGCAATGAATCTTTTAAATAAAGCCGTGTCGCGACCAGAACTTGATCGTTGCGTGAACGGCCGGTATGAACTTTTTTACCGAGTTCACTTAATTTTTCGACAAGCCAATATTCGATCGCCGAATGACAATCTTCAAAGCGGCTATCGAGAACAAACTCACCTTTTTCAAGCGCGCTACTTAGTCCATCGAGCTGCTCAATTAGCTGTTGGCTTTCTTCTTTGCTCAGGATATTAATCGATTGCAGCCCTTTGACATGGGCCTGGCTGGCGGTAATATCATATTGAATTAATTCACGGTCCAATATGATATCTTCACCGGCCATATATTGCATCATGGTCTGATTAATTGAAGTCGTTGATTTTTGCCAGAGAGGTTGGGTCATTTTAGTTACCTTTGATGTTCATTTGTGACTTGTAGGGTGAGCAATGGCTTCCGCCCATGCTGTTGATTTTATATCTGCCATCAGGAAACTACCATCAGAAAACAGCGTAGGCAAAAAATAATGCCCACCCTACAAATACTCAATATTTAACGCTAATTCTATATTCTGTAGCGCCTGACTGGCTGCGCCTTTTAATAAATTATCCAGACAACTGACAAACGATAATCGCCTGCCGTCTACACTCAATTTAAACCCACCTACCAAACAGTTGTTGGTGTTTTTCACTTGTTGGATGTTTGGAATAGATTGAGTGACTCCAACACAAGGATAACTACTGTAGAATTCTTCAAACAGGTTAAAAAGCTTTTCAGAGTTCCAACTTTCCTTCAATTCCAGCTGTACCGTCATTGATATACCTCTGAAAAAATCTACCACATGGGGCGAAAAACTAATCGGTAACCCCAGTTGATAACTGACTTCTTTTTCATGTAGATGCTCCAACAAAGCATAAGGCAAGATGTTTTCCTTTAAATTTTCAGGGTCATTGTTAGCCGATGGTTTAGTACCCGCCCCACTATACCCGGAAATTCCAAAGCAGTTTGCCCGGCCATTAATGTATTTAACCAGAGGCGCAAGCGCGATTTGCATCGCGGTTGCGTAGCATCCCGGATTACTAATTTTCATCATGCTTGAAACTTTATGGAGCGATATTTTTTCAATATTCAACAATTCGGGAACTGAGTAAATCCAGTCATCAGTAAAACGGTAATCTGCCGATAGGTCAATTATTATCTGACTGTTTCCAGCATTTTCAAGCGCTTTAACAAATGGCTCCGCCAACCCATTAGGTAAAGCTAAAACAATAATATCAGTTTTTCGTTCGGCGACCATTTCAGCTGAGAGGTTTTCGATTGTAACTTGTCGATAATAATGTTCATCGGATAACCCTTTAAACTCAAAGTGATTCTCCTCACCTAACAAACCAGATAAGGGGGCGCCTTCAAGCTGACGGGAACTGACCCAATCCACTTGGATCTCTTGATGATTAGCTAACAAGCCAAGCAATTCTCTGCCAACATAACCTCTGACGCCGACAATGCCTAATGTGTATTTTTTATTCACTGGAGTTCTCTATAAATTTAATCTTGTACCAATTTTTATATTCGTTCTCCGTAGGTTGGATTAGCGCTGCGTAATCCGACAATCAGTACCGGTTAAATCCTGATGCCGGATTACGGCAAAAAGACGCCTGATCCAACCTACGCGGTTCTTGATTTAGGTAAGTGTAGTTATTTTTTTTGATGCCTGCTCAACACATTGCCCTATCTGCTCAAAAGAGTCAAAGCCATACCAGAAAACATTCCAACCACCGGTCTTGATACAGCCATCAGCATTTTTAAAATAAAACCCGTTAATCGTATTTTCAGGCCTTGCTCGCCAATGTAATCTCGAATTTTCTTCCCGTAACTTTTCCCAAAGAACCTTTCCTAACCCTTCCCCTTTCGCTTCATCAGCCACTACAAACTTATCTAAATAAGGAATACCATTGATCAGTGTCACTATCGCCGCAGCTCGATAGCAATAGGTAATATAGGCACAATGAATTATAGTACTTTCAAAATAATTTTCATCAAGAATTTTATTAAAACTTTTCTCGATTAAATTTTTAAGTTTACTCGTTTTTATGGTTTCGACATTATCATGGCACATAATTGACTCACCTTTTCTGATCAAGGTACCGGATCCTTTGTGAGTAAATAATTCTTTGGCTAGATGGGATGGCTTAGTGATCGATACCGAAGAGGTTGATGGAAGTTGACTCAGAATTTCTGCGACTTGTTGAATTTTTAATTTCATCCCGCCATGTAACCAGTCTTCTTTCATAATCGAATCATAATCGGTAATTAAGTTAAGTGAAGAAATGATTTTTCCATCTTTTCCCAGCAGTCCTCCGGTACTCGTTAAAAATATAATCTTGTAGGGATTTAACGCGATAGATAGCTGATTGGTTGCAATATCTGCATTCACGTTTAACATCTGCCCTGACTCGCTTTCTGCCAGTGACGATAAAATAGGAACTGAACCTGCCGCAATAGCGATATTGATCGGTTCTAAATCGATAGAAGTGACTTCCCCAACATAACCGAGATCCGATTGAGAAGTTTGTTCAGCGGTAAAGACACCAGAAGTAATCGACGCTGTTTTTACCCCCATCGTCTGAAGACGATTAGCGAGTTTCATATTTTGTTCAATAAACGTCTTTTTGGCGATCTTTAGGACCTCTTTGGAGGTCACACGCTGACCATCAATAAACTGAGATTCAATCCCCGCACTTTCCAAGTTTCGATTAAGCTGCGGACCTGCACCATGCACAACGATCGGGAATAAGCCGATCCGCTCCAAAAAAGCCAAAGAGGAACAGAGGCTTTCAAGGTCGCTATCCAGAACCGCGCCGCCCACTTTAATCACTGCAAACCGTGATTGTCCCGCTTCTACAAAACGAGTCATATATTGATTAAATTCTTTAGGATTGGCCAAATTAGAAAGTAGCTGGACAATCGTTTCTTTTACTTTAGTTTCTGACTGATTTTCATTTTTCATGGAATTCTCGTCTATAGAATATGACATTCTCGTCTATAAAATATGCTTTGCTATGAATAGCTTCATAGCAAACAAGTTTTTAACTTAAGATTTTAATATAAATTTCTTCGACTTTTTTCAATTGGGAAATTTCCACCCATTCATTAGCGGTATGCGCTTGCGCTATGTCGCCGGGTCCGAATACAAACGCCGTTAGTTCCGCTTGAGAAAATAAACTGGCTTCGGTCCAAAAATTAACCGCCTGGCCAATTTCAATATCTAAATCTTTAGCCATTTTTTTTGCATCAGCCATTGCCTGTTCAAAATTTTGATTGGCTGCTGGTAAACAGGGTCCAAAGAAACCACTCTCAATTTTGGCGAAAGATGTAAGTTTTTCAAGCGAAGATAATACTTGTTTAGAGTCCTGCCCTGGCAAGGGTCTAAAACCAAATTTCATATCGCATTTTGAAGCAATCATATTGGCTTTAATGCCACCATCAATGGTTCCAATATTAAAAGGCAGCCCAGATAAATTTTCAACAGCCTCTGATTGTTCGTCCATCCATTGAATCGCTGCTGCGATCCATTTTCCAGCTTTGTGGATCGCATTATCTTTTATCGCTCTTGCCTCCGAGGCGTGTCCCGGTTTACCTTCGAAAGAGACTGTTGCGGTCTGAATGCCTCGATGAGCAACCACGGCCTTGGTTTTAGTTGGCTCTGATACGATGATTTTTTTAAACCCATGCTCAGTCTTCAGAAATTTTTTAATCGCCTGACTGGAGCCATGCTCTTCATCGGAGGAAAATAATAAGGCAACATCACCTGTAGATTGAGTGACCGCCGACAACATACAGGCCGAAGCTCCTTTGATATCGCAAGCCCCTAGACCAACTAAATGATCGCCCTGTTGGAGCAATTCAAAAGGATCACTTGTCCAGCCATCGGCGATCGGAACAGTATCAATATGAAAATTAAAAAGCAGCGAAGGCCTACCTCTGATCGCCAACAGACTTAAACAACCATCTCCGGCATCAACAATCTCAAATTCAAACCCTTGTAAATTTGATTTTAAATATTCAAAAATATGGCTTTCAGCATGAATGCTTCGTGGCGGGTTTTGAGTATCAAAACTCACCAGCGCTTGTAAATGTTTGAAAATTGGCGATTCAACAAAACTCATTATATTTTCTCTAAATATTGATTGTAGGGTGGGCAATGTCTTTCGCCCACGCTGTGTTATCTCGGTTATCTCGTAATTTGGTGGGCGGTACACACTGCCCACCCTACGAAATTTCGTGTAATTATTTTAGTGTTTTTTATTTGCAGCCATCACTGTCGATTTACCAAAGAGCTTGATAAACCCAACCGCCTCTTCGATATTCCAGGATGCTGATTGAGCGTAAACGGAGCCAGAATCGATAAGAATATTGTCCGATTTAACTTCAACCGCTGATAAATTACCCGGTTTTAATTCTAAGGTGACTTTACCGGTCACTTGCGATTGTGATGATTTTAAGAATGCTTCCAGGTCATGTTTAAGTGGCTCGTAGTAGAACCCTTCATAAACCAGTTCGGTCCATTTTTCTGCAATTGTAGACTTAAATCGGTTTTGCGCTTTGGATAGAACTGCTTGTTCCAAAGCAACATGTGCTGCTTGCAAGGCTACTAATGCAGGCGCTTCAAAAGCGATCCGGCCTTTCAGTCCAATACTGGTATCGCCAGTATAAAGACCGCGACCGATTGAATAGGAGCCGACCAGTTTATTTAACTGTTGCATCACCTGTTCACCGCTAATCCCTTCTCCCAATATTTGACCATCCAATGCGACTAAGTCACCTTGTTCGAATTCAAAAGAAACCAGTTGATTTTGTTTACTGGTATCGACCTTCGGTTCGGTAATTAAATAACTTTCATCCGATGGTTTCTTCCATTCATCAATTTCAGATCCTGAGATAGTTGCACCTAGTAGATTTTCATTAACTGAATAAGCCGAAACCTTATCCGACACTTCAAACCCTTTGTCGAGTAAGTATTGCTTTTCGTACTCTCTGACTTCAGTAGTCAGTTTTTGAATTTCACGGATGGGTGAAATAATTTCGTAATCACCCAGACATTGAACGGCTAAATCAAATCTCACCTGATCGTTGCCCATTCCTGTACAGCCATGAGAAAATAAATTAGTGCCTAATTTATCGCAAAGTTTTAGACAGGCAGCGACTATCAGATAACGATCAGAGCATAATAGCGGGTATTGATTTTGGTACCAATGTCCGCCCCAAATTAAAGGTGTGATAACTTCACCCCATAATTCGTTCGCTATGCTTTCTTCAACATGCTCTATTGCGCCAAGGGATAATGCTCTTTGTTTGATTTGCTGTTTTTCCTGATCGGTAACACCACCTGAATCGACAAAGATAGTGGTGACTTGGTAGCCTTGATCAAGCAGGTAAGGAACGCAAAAGCTGGTGTCGAGTCCGCCTGAAAAGGCAAGTACAATATTTTTATTTGTATGTTTGTTCATTTTTCCCTCTATCTAAAATTTTAATTCATAAGGTGAGTGGAACTCAGCACAACCCATCATTCATTTGTTTGTATTGAAGTTCTTTGATGGGTTATCACCCATCCTGCTTATCGCTACTCAATCAACTTCGCCATCAACGCTTTCTGCACATGCAGTCGGTTCTCTGCTTCATCTATCGCAAAACAATAATCCGAATCCATGACACCATCTGTAGCTTTTATATTTCTTCGCAATGGCAAGCAATGTGAAAATTTGGCATTATTGGTCATTGCCATTTTTTTCTCGTCGACGATAAAATGTTTGTAGTTACCTCGAATAATTCTTTCACTTTCCCAATTACCAAAAAACGGTAACGCTCCCCAACTTTTAGCATAAACAATATCTGCTCCGGCATAAGCTTCTTCGATATCGTGAGTAATTTTAAAACTACCGCCATTTTCGGTCGCTTGCTTTTTGGCCGCTTCGATATACCGCTCATCCAGAATGTAATCTTTGGTTGGGCAAAGTAAAGTCACATCCATACCAAACTTGGTTGAGATCAATAATGACGAATTAGCCACCGCAGTATTTAAAGGTTTAGGATGATATGTCCAGGTTAGCAAGTATTTTTTGTTTTTAGTCTGACCAATCAAGGATTGAATGGCCTGCATATGGGCCAGTTCCTGACACGGGTGAGTGATAGTTTCCATGTTGATCACTGGTACAGAAGCATATTTGGCAAAGGCTTTAATGACTTTATCTTGACGATCGTCCTGCCAGTTTTCAAATTTTGGGAAGGCTCTGATCGCAATCATATCGCAATACCTTGAAAGTACTTGTGCTACTTCTATTATATGCTCTTCCGTCACACCATCCATTTTGGTACCTGGTTCAAATTCAATCGGCCAGGCACTCTTGCCCGGTTCGAGAACCACAGCGTGACCGCCCATTTGCCAGGTACCTAATTCAAAAGAGGTTCTAGTCCGTAAAGACGGATTAAAAAATAGCAGGCCGACAGATTTGCCTTTCAGTGCATCACTGCTAGCACCTTGCTTAAATTGATTTGCAAGGTCCAATATCTGTTGAAGTTTTGATTGACTCCAATCCATTGTGCTGATGAAATTTTTCATGTGAGTTCCTGGTTTAATCTAATCATTGGGCAAGCTTTCCATGGGCATAAAAAAACCCGGCAATTGCCGGGTTTTTTGAAAACGTCTATCGAATCTAAACACACACGTTATCGCACCCAGCATTTAAGCTACGGCGGCGACGGCGTATAACGAGGTTAATATTTGAGAAATTGATGTTCATTATTTTTTAAATTGGTTCGATTTGTTTAGTAGCTGTAAATGATTTAAACATGAAAAATTATCTTTGTCTAACAACTTATTCAGGCATATAACCAAACGATATAACTCATATGAAACCAAACACCTAGTACTGTAAACCATAAATACGAATCAATACCGTCCTAACTTAAGCTTGTAAAGCCTTACCTTTATAAGTCCATTTAAATGGTTTGGCTAAGTTCTCATTAAAATACTGAATAAACCGATTTGTTTTTAATCGTCAATTATCGGTTGAAGAAAAAGTGCCACGATTTAAAAGTTTTCTAGCCAATAGACTAAACCAAATTTCTACCTGATTTAGCCAAGAACAACGCTTAGGCGTATAAACAAAACGAATACGATGAGTTGTGTTGGTTAAAAAAGCCATTCTGGAACTCATGTCTTTCAATATACCTTCTTTCCCTTTTTCTCCCAAGTTTTCATCAATCTGACATTTCTGTGAAATCCAGCGCACCAATGATTCAGATTTACACGCCTCTCCATTTGACTCAGAAATGAACTATACTACTTATAAAAGTAGCTAGCTTATGGAGAGTTCTTATGAAAGTCACAGAAATAAGCTTTTTTGAGTGAAGTGGAGAGGCGTGTAATATTATGAGATATGCTGTAATGGTCATTGTCGTCCTGAAAGGTGATTTGACTGTGACGCCCACGGTTCATCACATGATAAAAAGCGCTTTCGTATTCTATTCCAAGCGGTCTTGACATGGGTGTCTATTACACACTCCTTACTTTATTGTAAAATGAGTCTTGTGTTCTCGTATTTTGCTCTTGCATGAGTAGCTTTGTGTCAAGCTTTGTGTCAAGCTTTGCGCATTAGGTTGCCGGTGTGTGATATAAGTATTTGTTTTTAAAATAATATTGCTAAAAGAGATTGAACATTAAATGAGTCTAGACTCATTTAATGTTCTTGCAGTTTTAACCTAAGCCTGTAGACTATTAATTTTTAAACAATAAAAAATTCGATGTACATAAAATCGCCATTAAATGTGATTAACTGCATAGAATAAGCTGTTAAGCGACACATGGAGTTAGAGTCTACCAATGAATTTTAATCAAAGATTGGAATGTAACACTTGTAAGGAACATGTAGATTGTCGCATTGGGATGTCCAATAGAGATATTCAACCAATCAGCTTCGCATGCCCAGCATGCGGTGAAGGAATCTTAATCGAACTAAACTTAGGCAAGGGGTTTAAGTATAAAGGGGCGAAATCCATTCACTTTGACGGCCCTTTTACAAATGAGAACCCATTTGT
>JAUUYO010000060.1 GCA_030590405.1 Kangiellaceae bacterium | reverse complement strand
TCAATGGTGGAAGATGATGTGCCAAATTCAAAAGCATCTTCAAATCATAATCTTTTGATAACGGGAGTTGCTTTGGCCATTGCCTTTTCAGCCCTGATTGTGTATTTGTTATAACTTAATCTATTCATATGACCGAAAAAAACGACTTGAAATTCCAATCCTCTGCTGCATCGTCTCACTCAGGATCGGTTGAAGACGAACAGTTAAAAGCAGTCCGTCATGCGATTAATATGGAAAGCTCATCACCCCAATCTTTAACTAAGCAGCCTCGTATGCTGGGACGCTATCGCATTTTAGAAGAAGTCGGGCGCGGCGCTACCGCGTTGGTATATCGTGCTTATGATCCGCAATTGGACCGTTTTTTGGCGATCAAAGTGTTACGAGATCAATTAGCCAAAAATGATGATTATCGAGAAGGTTTTATACGAGAAGCTCGATTAGCGGCTCAACTCACTCACCCAAATATTGTTACTATTTTTGATGTTGGTATTACCGGTGGTAAACCTTATATAGCCATGGAGTTATTAGAAGGTGCCACTTTAGAGCAAATATTAAAAACTAAAGGCAAATTACCGATCAAAACGGTGTTAGCCATTTCAAGTCAGCTCGCTTCAGCGCTTACTTACGCCCATGAGCAAGGGGTAGTGCATCGCGATATTAAGCCCGGTAATATCTTGATTTTGAGAGACAAAAAAACCACTAAATTGACTGATTTTGGGATCGCACAAATTGATGAGAATTTAGTGCGTTCGGGAAACTTAATCGATAAAGTGTTGGGCACGCCAGAGTATATGTCACCGGAGCAAATATTGGGGCAATCGGTCGATAGTCGTAGTGATCTTTATTCCACCGGGGTATTGATATATCGCATGTTAGCGGGGTTGCCGCCGTTTATGTCTGATGATTTAGGAAAATTATTCAAACAGATCATTAAAAGTAAACCGCCAGAGCTATTGATTGACAATGAACTGGTCAACGATGATGTTCAAGATTTACTCAGAAAGTTGCTACAAAAACGTCCCGAAAAAAGGTTTCAAAGTGCCGCGCAGTTGGTGTCTGAATTAAGGCTTATTTCAAATAAAATCAGCAAGAAAAAAACACCCAAAAATGCTATTTCGTCATCATTGACTACTCGCTGGACGTTAACCATGGCTGGCACGGTTTTTGTGACAATGTGCATTGGTTTGGTGGTGGTTTACTGGATGCAATATAAAGCACTTTCTGGGATTACTTTTGACTATGGACATACCGTTGGTCGTATGATTGCTTATCAGAGCAGCGAAGCGGTTGTGCTCAAAGATTCAGTTGGTTTAAATGTGCTGATTAAAGAAAGCGCTAACAATGAGCAACTGGAATCTATTGTGATATTGGATTTGTCCAACCGTATTCTAGCTTCAAGCCTGGGGCAAAAAGCAGGTCAAGAATTTAATCATCCTGATGATCACAAAATGATTAAAATAATAGATAAAACCAAAATTTATAAAAGAAAATTAAGTGACGGGCAGGTATTATTTGATGTCAGTATGCCTATCTTTTTTTCGGATAAAAAGGTTGGTAGCTTGTTTGTTTCTTTTTCCGCTGTTTCTATGTATCAAGCGTCAAATACCACTTTAGTGACCATGTTATTGGTGATGTTAATCACCCTTGTTACCGTGTCGATCGCCACATTATTTCTCGCTAGGCAAACTTCAAAGGATTATAAACGGGTTACTCTGGGGCTGCGGAAAATGTCTGTCGGGCGAATAGATGCCCGAATTTTCAGCCAACAGAGTGATGAGGCGGGGCAGTTATTTGTTGCGTTTAACCAACTTGCGGCCTATCTGGAGCGTTTTTTTGATAAGTCAATCGCCCATGATCGACGTAGCAGTGATTTTAAAGAAACAGGTAATAGCAACACTAAGCAGTTTAACATTATTTCTGTTGCCACTGAGGGGGAAAGTGATCTACAGAATATTGATACCGTTGAAATATCCTTAGAGGATAATGCTTCAAGCAGTGTAGGAAAGACTACTGCAAAAACTGTAGTAGACAAATAACGATGAAATTATAATATGTTGAAAGAGCAAATATATGCCCCTTAGTGAATCGCTAAATTATATCCTGATTGTGTCCATTATTACGGGCTGCATTTCAGGCTACTTTCTATTTTCTTTCCTTGGTCATTTAAGAAAAGCCAGGGTCTTGGCGTCTGTTCGCAAATTCACCGGGCTGCTCGTTTTTTCGCTTGTTACGGCTTCAACTTCTTTTTTGTTGATTGGTATTCAAGGCTATCAAGCGTTAACCCATGAACAAGTGATCGCAAAGGTTTCAATTATCCCCAACGGTGGCCAGTATTTTGTCGCGACTATTCGGTTTGATAATGGTACAGAGCAGTTTTTTCACCTGTCTGGCGATGAGATAATGTTTGAAGCAAATGTTTTAAAGTGGAAAGCCTGGTCCAATATTTTAGGTTTAAAAACGGCCTACCGACTTGATCGAATTCGAGGGCGCTATGCCAGTATTGAAGATGAAAAAAACAAACCGATAACATTATTTCCATTGGTTGAAGCGGGGTCGCCGGATATTGCCGACTGGCGAGAGCAATATCAGCCTTTGTCCTTTTTGTTGGATGTCGAACATGGTTCTGCGAGCTTTGCGTCGGCAGCTCAAAAAAGAAGTTTTGAGCTGATGATGACCACTAATGGTTTATTATTGAGGCCCGTTGGGGAGTAGCTTTCCTTTTGACCCTAATCTTCCCCTAAAAAAACATGGCCCAGAATTAACTAAGAGCATTTTCTCTTATTCTGAGTTTGGGGTTATATATATTATTTTTGTTTTAAGGCACGAGCCTTTCTTGCTTCTTTCGGATCGATGATCAGTGGTCGGTAAATTTCTATTCGATCACCATCATAAAGCTGGTCTGTTAGTTTACAAACTTTACTAAAAATACCGATTTTATTGATGGTTAAATCTATCTCCGGGTAACGTTGTAGAATGTCAGATAGCCTTATCGCTTGCTCAACGTTTGTTTCCTTAGCGACTTCAATGGTTAAAATCACCTGTTCGTGAGGCAGTGCATAGATCAATTCAATCAGTAGTTTGGTATCAGAGTTATTTGGCATCAGAATTATTTGACATAAATTTTTTCGGCTCGCATGGTAAAGGCAGATACCATGGATTGAACCAGTTTATTAAATACTTTAGAAAAAGCCAGTGTTGTCAGTTTACTGGAAAACTCAAAGTTTAAATCTAACTCGATTTTGCAGGCTGAATCAGACAAAGCCGTAAAGCGCCAACCGCCAGACAAATGTGTAAAAGGTCCGTCAATTAATTCCATGCCAATAAAGTTGAAAGGAACAAGGCTGTTGACGGTAGTAAATGATTTAGTCAGACCGCTTTTTGCAACTTGTAGTTTCGCTGTGACTTGATTCTGGTTTCTTTCCAATACTTCCGAGCCTTGGCAATGAGGTACAAAAAAATTGTAGTTATCAATATCATCTACTAACTCATACATTTGTTTGACAGAAAAAGGAACCAGGGCACTTCGACAAATATTTTGCATGGTCATTCGATTTATAAGTTCTTAAGGCGTTCTAGTAGACGATTAGTTCGGTGGTAGTACTTTAATGCCAATTCATTATTCGGTTGGATTTTCAAAATCAATTCCCAACTGTCGGCAGCTTTTTGTAATTGTTGATTTTTTCGTAATAAGATTGCTTCTTCGTGCAATTTATTGATTAATAACTTTTCTGTACGGTAATAGTGAGTGGCACTTTCTTGTTCTGCTCCAGTTTGTTTACCTGAAGCTGTTTTTTTTGCCTGGATTAATTTATTCGCAGCATTTTGATAACTGTTGGCTTCAAATAACAAAACAAATTTATCCATCAGTACCGCTTGCGACTGTTGCTGGATAAATTGGTCAAAATTTGCTTTAAGCAATTGTCGTTTTGAATGGCTCGAAATGTTTTTGACTTGCTTAATCATACTTTGTCTTTCGCTGATTGACACTTTGCTTTCGAGGAGTTTTTTTAAGCTGTCATTTTGTAATGCTAATAATTTTTTGTGGTCGCTTTCTACAATAAAAATACTGGTCATGCGTTTTAATGATTTAAAATATTTATTTTTAGCAATGTATTTTTCTAATAGTGCCAAATTCGCCCGTGAACGCCTTTTTTCTTTTTTAACCAGCGGACTGCTTTTGATTACCGGTATTCTTATCAATTGACCAGACTGGATCTGAGTGGGGATTTCGATGTTGTTAAACCTTGCCAGGCTAACAAAATAAAGTGCGTTACCTAACCATTGTTTGGCAATGCTACCGAGGGTATCACCAGATTTTATTTTGTATTGAGTGGTTCGGCTGGTACCAAAAATTAGTTTTGGCGCTGTGGAAAGCTGTTTTTTTAATATTTTGGCTGTGGAGTGCGACGGATTGATCTGTAGTACCTGATTGATAAGAATTTCAGCTTCTAACATTTTGCCTGATTCAAGTTGATGAATAGCTACTTTAATCATCTCATTTTGCTTGTTGATATTTTTCAAGTTAAGATCATCAACAACGACTTTGCCAGAGGATAAAGGCGGTTTGCTTTGACAGGCAAATAAACAACAACAAGCGATACTCACTAAAATGAGTTTAAGCTTAATTTTTTTCATTGAGAGTAGCATTTAACCTCGACTCTCTTTTAATATTCGACCTTTGTCCCTGGCCCATTCTTTGGCTTTATCTGCGGCCCTTTTATCGTGCAGTTTTTTACCTTTTGCGGTGCCTATCTTAATTTTTATTAAATTCCTGATCCAGTAAAGGGATAAGGGCACAATGGTATAACCGCCTTTATGTAAGGCATCATGTAGTTTGTCCAGCTCGCTGGCATGTAATAGTAATTTTCGGTTGCGAGTAGGCTCCGCCACATAATGGGTGGAGGCTGTTTTAAGTGGTGAAATATGACAACCGTGTAGCCAGGCTTCGCCTTGATGGAGTTGGATATAAGCATCGGTGATGGTCACTTTCGACTCTCTCATTGCTTTTACTTCCCAACCTTGCAGCGCCAATCCCGCTTCAAAAGTCTCGCCGATGATGTAGTCATGACGAGCCCTTCTATTTTGCGCAATGGTATTGTCGGGAGTCTTTTTTTTCTTTTTCGCCATTTATTTGCCTTAAAACAGGGCTGTTGAAACTGGATCTTTGGTTGGTTTGAATTATAGGGGCTAGCCCGTTGAGAGTCTAGCGGGAATCCGTTTTTGCGGGAAGTGTAGCACCTTCTCCCTGGATGGGAGAAGGGTAAAGGTAAAAGCCTGAACTTAACGTAATAGTTGATTAACCTTGGCCAAGTCTTCTTCAGTTAACAGTCCGGTTGCCTGTTTAAGTTTGAGAGTGTTTAAAACATAGTCATAACGGGCTCGTGAGTATTGACGTTTTGCATCATAAAGTAATTGAGTTTGTAGTAAAACATCCACAATAGTTCTTGTGCCGACTTCAAAACCGGCTTGAGTTGCTTCAAGTGATTTTTCTGAAGATACAACCGCCTGTTTAAACGCTCTGACTGACCCCACGTTGGCAACAACCCCTAAATATGAACTTCGAGTTGTACTTACTGCAAGACGTCTACTTGATTCAAGATTGTGTGCTGCTTGTTGATACAAGCTTTGAGCTTCCTTTACTTGTGAGTTGGTTCTTCCTCCAGAATAAAGTGGGACTCTAACATTTAAAGATATAGAAGTATTAGGACTGCCGCTGTTTGTAGTGGTATTTGAAAAACCTATCAGATCACCATTATCATTAAATCTGGGATTTTGAGGTGAGTTATAATCTACATCATTATCGGAGATGCTTGCTGTAAGGCCTACTGTGGGTAAGTGCCCTGCTTGGGAAATTGAAATACTTTGTTTCGCTATATCGAGTCCTATTTTGGAAGACTGAATATCAATATTGTTTTCTTCGGCCTTTTTCACCCATTGCTTGATATTTTCTGGTTGAGGATTTCGAAGAGGGATTTCTGCTTTAAGGACAAGTAAATCATAGTGATATCGACCGGTGATAAGCTGTAACAATTCGTGAGTATTATCCAAGCTATTCTCGGCAATAATCTGATTGGCGACCGCTCGGTCATATCTTGACTGGGCCTCATGAACATCTGTAATGGCAATTAAGCCCACTTCAAAACGTTGTTTAGTTTGTGCCAGTTCTTGTGATACAGCTTGAGTTTCTGCTTTAGAAAATTCAACGCTATCTTTTGCAGCCAATATATTAAAGTACGCTTCAGCGACTCTGATAATTAGATCCTGTTTTGAACCCTCGTGATTTACATTTGATTGCAGAGAACGTTTTTCTGATTGTCTCAAATTTAACCAAGAAGCATGACTATAGATTTCTTGCTCCAGAGTAATCTTATAATTTTTTACAGTTGTGTCATCAACACTCGATGATTCAGCTAATATAGGTTGCTGAGTTCCATCAAGCGCAGTAAAAATACCCGTTGTGGTGCCTTCGGATTCATCATCTGAAAAGGAATACCCCAACGCACCATTTAACTGCGGCAATAATGTCGCCAAACTTTGATTGACCCTTTCGCTAGCAGCTGTGCGCCCTGCATCACTAGCTAAGAAAGTCGGATCCCCATCTTTTGCCAATCGATAAATATCTAATAAATTATCAGCATAAAGGTGAGATGATGTAGCCAAAACTAAAGCGCTTAAAGCCATTTTTAATGGTTTTTTCATTTTATTACCTATCAAAAGAAATACTGGTTGCCATTCCCTAGCTTTGTCTTTGTTAGTTAGAAGCTAGAACTTCAATGATGAAGAATTGGGTGTGTTGGTATTGTAACTCACCTATTTAAATAATCTTACGTATAAAGTATTAGAATATTCCACAATTTGTAAAAAGATATGTACCGGGGGAAACGGGAGTCAAATAGTAAGGGAGGACTTTCACTTCCCGGTAGCAGAAAGAAGTAGAAGCTAAAACACAAACTGATTAGTGCTTTCCGCATTGATCATTAAAGTGGCATCAACTGGAAAAAGATACTCATATTGCCATTTATCATTTCCCCCTAATTGAGCCAACGCGGCAGTGTAGCCGCCGTTATGTTCCAAAATACAAACCACTCGGCCATTTTTGTTTAAGTTCCTTTTTAAGCTATCGGATAACTTTGGCAAAGCGGCGGTGATTAAAATGGCATCGTAAGGCGCGTGAGCCATCCAGCCATCACAGGCATCACCTTCTTCAACGATAAGGTTATCGATGGCTAATTTACGGTGAATTTTTTGTGCAGATTTAACAAACTCACTGATGATATCGACGCTAAATACCATTTTGGCTAATTTGGCGAGTAATGCAGATGAATAGCCACTGCCAGTGCCTATCTCTAATACTTTGTCTTCTTTAGTTAACTTTAGTGCCTGAATTAGTCGGGCGATTTCTCGTGGCGCCAGCATCGACTGTTGGTGACCCAAAGGCATATGAATATCAGCATAAGATAAACCTCGCTGAGCCTCAGAAACAAATTGCTCTCTTGGCAAAGTTGACATGGCACCAAGTAAGTTTTCGTCAAAGACTCTCCAGGGTTTTACCTGTTGTTCAATCATATTAAATCGTGCATGCTCAATATTCATTTTTATTATTCGCCTTTGCTGTGATTATCTTGCGGTGACTATGAAAGCTTTTATAATAAGTCGGACTGCTAGTCATTTTGCCTTAGGAGCGGTAAAATTACCAACATTCATCTAAGTTTATCCAAATTTATTGTTTAAGATCAAGAGAGTTCGATGCAATACAAAATCATTAAGAAAGAAAATATTTACAGTGGTTTTTTCAAATTAAATAAATACCACCTTTCGAATCAACTTTTTCAAGGGGGTTGGAGTGGTCATTATACCCGAGAAATTTTTGAGAGAGGGCATGCAGCAGCGGTATTATTGTATGACAAAAACCGAGATAAGCTAATATTTGTGGAGCAATTTCGCCCCGGTGCCATCAAAACAGAAAGCAGCCCCTGGTTGATAGAGTTAGTCGCGGGAATGATTGAAAAGGATGAAAATCCCGAACAAGTTGTGATGCGAGAGGCGGTTGAAGAAGCTGGCGGTACAATATTGCGCCTACAAAAAATTTGTGAGTATTTGGTGAGCCCCGGTGGTTCTACTGAACGGATCTGGTTATATTTAGGCGAAGTGGATAGCCTTAACGTGGCAAAACATGCTGGTTTAGAAAGCGAGAACGAGGATATTAAGATTCACTGTATTTCCTCATCAACTGCTTTCCATTGGCTTGAGCAAGGACGTTTAAACAACGCAATGAGTATTATTGCAGTTCAGTGGTTTAAACTGAATTATTCAAAAAGAGATCAATTTTGGCTTTCATAGGCAGGTAAAAACCGGAAATCGGTCACAAAACAAGCGATTAGTCGTTTGATAATGACTGAAATAACAAGAGTTTAACAATTTATGGCGATGAAATAGTCTAATATATGTCTAATGTAAGATAAAGCTGCCAGATTGGCACAGGTGTATGTTAAATTAGTCAGATTGTGCTGTTTAACGCTCACTCAATGAATGGCTTGTGATGTAATGGGATATTTAAGTTTGATAGGTAGTCAAAAGCCCCAATCGAGTTATAAACCCGATTTAGATGAATTTCTGTCGCAATGCGAGGTCAACTATGCGCTTATTCTTCGATTGCTCCCCTGGTTAAATGTTGGCAAAAATGATCAGTTAACGGATTTTGAACAACAACAGATAAAATTCAGGCCAACATCAGGTCACAAAATCGACTTGAAATTGATTGAAAAAGCCCGATATACCACCACGATGATGCTGAGGGTATACTCACCCAGCCGAACTGCGGAAGCAGATATTAATTTGATGGTGCGTTTATACCATGACGCACAGCTAGTAGAAGTCATGGATAGAGCTGGTCCTAAAGCGCTCATTCCTAAAAATAAAGGCACGACTTTACGCACCAGGCAAGTGGATGAGAAAAGACAGTTAAACCGTTTTTTAGGTGAAAGCTTAAGGTACTGTTTAAACGGATATGGTCTAAACGGATGCACCTATCGAGAGACAGTACTTTAACCAGCAAGCCAATGGAGTTCATAGAAAGGAGGCTATAGAGTAAAAAATGAGCACAAATATTGAAACATTACCGCTGAATTTATCGCCTTCTCGCCTGGATGTGGTGAGGCTGGTGCAGGTCACAGATAGCCATATCTTTGCCGAGCCTGAAGGTTGTTTGTTAGGTCTGAATACTCGAACAAGTTTTGAGGCGGTTTGCGCGCGAGTTGAGCGCGAAGAATGGCGTCCAGATGCCTTGTTGGCAACTGGCGATTTGGCGCAAGATGCTTCCCCCGAAGCGTATAAATATTTGGCCGATTATTTTCATAAAATGGAGATACCCAGCTTCTGGATCGCTGGCAATCACGACAATCCAGATGCCATGGAGATGTACCTGTCTAATGGCCGTGTTTCAGCAGCTAAACATTTATTAATGGGGCACTGGCAAGTGATCTTATTAGATTCATCGATACTTGATAAGGTCCATGGAGAATTAAACGATTCACAACTGGAATTTCTGGAAAAATCCTTAACCAGACACAAAGATAAGCATAGTCTGGTGGTGCTGCACCATCAACCGGTCGAGGTTGGTAGTGAGTGGTTAGATACTATTGGTTTGAAAAATCACCAGGCCTTCAGACGAATAATTGAGAAACATAATAATGTCAAAGCGGTTCTTTGGGGTCATGTACATCAGGAGTTTAACAAAATGATTGACGGTGTTCGCTGGATTGCCAGTCCATCCAGTTGCGTTCAATTTACTCCCGGCTCAAAAGATTTTTCCGCGGACTCTAAAGCGCCTGGTTATCGATATCTTAATCTTTATTCAGACGGCCGAATCGAATCTGTAGTTCATCGTATTGATAATATTGAATACACGATTGATTATACTATCAAAGGCTATTAATCTGGATTTAATTGATTTCGAGTTAAACGTTCCTTTTTGCCACTGGTTCTTGTCTATCGATACCGCTCGAATGACCGATAGAACGTCGACAATTTTTCTTTCTACACTTGCCTTTCGGATAATTTGACGCGATGATATAGCTCTTAAAAAAAACGAATATGAAAATTAACCTAATTCTAAGGAATTAAATGTCCAGCTCCTATAATTCTGCCTCAATTGAAGTCCTCAGTGGTTTAGATCCGGTTAAAAAACGTCCGGGGATGTATACCGATACCACCCGCCCCAACCATTTAGCCCAGGAAGTCATCGATAACAGTGTTGATGAAGCGTTAGCTGGTCATTGTAAAACGATTACCGTATTGTTACACAAAGATGGCTCGCTGGAAGTCCAGGATGATGGCCGAGGCATGCCAGTTGATATTCACCCCGAAGAAGGAGTCAGCGGGGTCGAGTTGATATTAACCAAGCTACATGCTGGTGGAAAATTCTCTAATAAAAATTATGAGTTTTCCGGTGGACTGCATGGAGTGGGGATTTCGGTAGTTAATGCTCTGTCGAGCCGGGTTGATGTTAGTGTTAAAAGAGATGGTAAGCGTTATCAGATTAGTTTTGCCAATGGCGAAATCAGTTCGCCATTAACTCAGGTGGGCGAAGTTGGTCAACGCAACACTGGCACCAGCGTGACCTTTTGGCCGGATGCCAAGTACTTTGATACAGCCAAGTATTCCATTTCTAAATTAAGGCATTTATTGCGCGCCAAAGCAGTACTGTGCCCTGGGCTAAAAGTGATCTTAATTGATAATGCTGGCAGCGACAAAAAAAACGACAACAAAACTGAATGGTACTATCAGGACGGCTTAAGTGATTATTTAAAATTAACTGCGCTGGATACCGAAACGATCCCCGAAGAACCATTTACCGGTAGCTTTAAAGGGGATACTGAAGCCGTCGACTGGGCATTGTTCTGGCTTCCTGAAGGTGGCGATTTAGTCAATGAGAGTTATGTTAACTTGATCCCAACGGTGCAGGGTGGGACCCATGTTAACGGTATGCGAACCGGTCTTTTAGATGCCATGAAAGAATTCTGTGACTTTCGAAATAGTCTGCCTCGCGGGGTTAAACTCACCGCCGATGATATCTGGAATGGCCTCAGCTTTGTGTTGTCAGTCAAAATGCAGGACCCGCAATTTTCTGGACAAACTAAAGAGCGATTATCCTCCCGACAGTGCGCCGCTTTTGTATCGGGCGTGGTCAAAGATGCTTTTTCTTTGTGGCTTAATCAAAATCCCAATTACGGCGATCTGTTGACCGAACTGGCGATTGCCAACGCCCATAAACGATTACGTTCGCGCAAAAAAGTAGCGCGTAAAAAAATAACCAGTGGCCCGGCGCTGCCCGGCAAACTGTCTGATTGTTCTGGTCAGGATATCATGGCGGGCGAATTGTTTTTGGTGGAAGGCGATTCGGCGGGAGGTTCAGCCAAACAGGCGCGAGATAAAGAATTTCAAGCCATCATGCCGTTGCGAGGTAAGATCTTAAATACCTGGGAAGTGGATTCGTCAGAAATTCTAGCCTCTCAGGAAGTCCACGATATTTCGGTGGCGCTAGGTCTTGATCCCGGTAGCGATGATTTAAGCGGTTTACGTTACGGCAAAATTTGCGTGTTGGCAGATGCAGATTCTGATGGACTGCACATTGCGACCCTTTTATGTGCGCTGTTTATTCGCCATTTTCAGGCATTAGTGGAAGCCGGGCATGTGTACATTGCGATGCCGCCTTTATACCGTATTGATATTGGCAAAGAGGTTTATTATGCGCTGGATGAAGATGAGCGAATGGGAGTGCTCGACCGCATTAAGGCCGAAAAAAAGCGTGGCAAAATTAATATTCAACGCTTTAAAGGTCTGGGCGAAATGAATCCCAAACAACTGAGAGAAACCACCATGGATCCCGATACCCGGCGACTGGTTCAGCTGACTATAGATTCTCATGAAAAAACCTTTGAAATGATGGATATGTTATTGAACAAAAAACGCGCTGCCGACCGTAAATCCTGGCTAGAAGAAAAAGGCGGTATGGTTGAGGTTTAAATGTAGGGGCAGTGCCTCCCGTGCCTGCTCTTGTTTTTATTATTCATATTTTCGTTTTTGATCGTTATAAATACTAATCAACATCAATAAAATAAGAAGTACTATGGAATTAAATTTTGACGGCGTAGAGCAGCAAACCCTGGCTGACTTTACCGAAAAATCATATCTCAACTATTCAATGTACGTGATTATGGATCGTGCATTGCCTCATATTGGCGACGGATTAAAGCCGGTGCAACGGCGTATCGTTTACGCCATGAGTGAACTGGGACTTAAATCAACCGCCAAGTTTAAAAAATCGGCGCGTACCGTGGGGGATGTATTAGGTAAATTTCATCCCCATGGCGACAGTGCCTGTTATGAAGCGATGGTGTTGATGGCGCAACCTTTTTCCTATCGTTATCCGCTGGTGGACGGTCAGGGTAACTGGGGAGCGCCGGATGATCCTAAATCTTTCGCGGCGATGCGTTATACCGAATCTCGGCTGTCTGCATATGCTGGAATATTACTTTCAGAATTAGGTCTCGGCACGGTTGAATGGTCACCCAATTTTGACGGCACACTTAAAGAGCCTAAAGTGCTACCCGCGCGATTACCCAATTTATTATTAAATGGCACCACTGGTATTGCGGTGGGAATGGCCACTGATATTCCGCCGCATAATATGCAAGAAATTGCTGATGCCTGTATTTATTTGTTAGATAATCCCAAAGCCAGTCTGGACGAAATTATGGAGTTTGTACCGGGGCCAGATTATCCCACCAATGCAGAAATTATTACCTCGCGCGCGGATATAGCCAAAATGTATCAGACTGGGCGAGGTAGTGTAAAAATGCGCGCAGTGTTTGAAATGGATGATGGTGATATCGTTATTCATAGTTTGCCGCATCAAGTTTCTGGAGCAAAAATTCTTGAGCAGATCGCGGCTCAAATGCAAGCCAAAAAATTACCCATGGTGGCGGATTTAAGAGATGAATCAGACCATGAAAATCCGACCCGTTTGGTGATTATTCCGCGATCTAATCGGGTGGATGTTGATGTGTTAATGAAACATCTTTTCGCCACTACTGATCTGGAAAGAAATTACCGGATCAATATGAATGTGATTGGGATTGATGGTAATCCGAGAGTGAAAGGTTTGGTGAATTTTCTCAATGAATGGCTGATCTTTCGCACCCAGACAACTCGCCGCCGACTGGAATCTCGGTTAAAGAAAGTCAATGAGCGTTTACATATTTTAGATGGTTTATTAATTGCCTTTTTAAATATTGATGAAGTGATCAAAATCATACGAGAAGAAGATAAGCCGAAACCGGTTTTGATGTCTCATTTTGGGATTACCGATATTCAAGCCGAAGCCATTTTAGAATTAAAATTAAGGCATTTGGCCAAGCTTGAAGAAATGAAAATTCGAGGCGAGCAAGATGAGTTAGCGCAAGAAAAATCAACTTTAGAACTAACCTTAAGCTCTAAGCAACGGTTAAAAACTTTGGTCAAAAAAGAAATTAAACAAACCGCCGAAGAATTTGCCGATCAGCGAATGTCGCCAATCGTCAGCAGAGAAGAATCCAAAGCATTAAGCGAATCAGACCTGATGCCGAGCGAAGCGGTCACTGTGGTATTGTCTGAAATGGGATGGGTACGCTGCGCCAAAGGACATGAAGTCGATCCAACCGCGCTCAATTATAAATCCGGCGACCGATATGGCTCGTCAGCCAAAGGTAAGAGTAATCAATTTGCGGTATTTATTGATTCCAGTGGGCGCAGTTTTGCCTTAATGGCGCATAGCCTGCCCTCTGCCAGAGGTCAGGGAGAGCCATTAACCGGTCGGTTAAATCCGATTGCCGGTTCGGTTTTTATGGATACCTTGATGGCTGCTGACGATCAACAATTCTTATTTGCCAGTGATGCCGGATACGGTTTTGTAGGTAAATTTGAAGATACCATTACCCGCACTAAAAATGGTAAAGCGCTACTGAGTTTGCAATCCGGCGCTAAAGTTTTGCCAGCTCAAAAGGTGGATGATTATCAACACCAGTATTGTGTGAGCGTGTCGAATGAAGGGCGGATGCTGGTTTTTCCGATCAGTGAGTTACCGCAATTATCCAAAGGTAAAGGCAATAAAATTATCGGTATTCCCGCGGCAAAATTAAAGCTTCGTGAAGAATTTATGGTGTCCATTGCGGTTGTTTCAACCGAGCAGTCGTTATTGGTTTATTCCGGTAAACGCTATTTGCGATTAAAACCTTCGGATCTTGAACATTATCGAAGTGAAAGGGGGCGGCGTGGTAATAAACTGCCCAGAGGATTTCAAAAAGTGGATAGTTTGGTGGTTGAGGTGAAAGGTGAAAAGGATGCC
>JAUUYO010000176.1 GCA_030590405.1 Kangiellaceae bacterium | reverse complement strand
CTTTTGCTGCTCCACCAAATGCCGCAGAAAGAACTGTACACAAGGCCGCTGTTAGAGTGGTTTTTCCATGATCGACGTGGCCGATTGTTCCAACATTGACATGGGGTTTCGTTCGTTCAAATTTTTCCTTAGACATAAATGCCTCCACAAAGAGTTAAGCTAAATTTATAATAAAAAATTGGCTATATTCGAGATTTCTCTTAAATCAAACCCTCAAACATAGCTAAACCCGGAACAGCCTCACGACTAATCCGGGGAAAATGGTGCCGATAACCAGATTCGAACTGGTGACCTCTCCCTTACCAAGGGAGTGCTCTACCGACTGAGCCATATCGGCTGTTTGTTCGAACTGGAGCGGGTAGCGAGAATCGAACTCGCATCATCAGCTTGGAAGGCTGAGGTTCTACCATTGTACCATACCCGCTTACTTCAACTCGCTATTCGCAAGTCGTGTTTCAACACAACAAACAAAACACATCTCACAAATTTTTGAGGTTTTCCATCTGACTTAATCAGCAACCTCTATACTTTGTATACTGGTGGTGGGGGAAGGATTTGAACCTTCGAAGGCGAACCGTCAGATTTACAGTCTGATCCCTTTGACCACTCGGGAACCCCACCAAATACTACTTTTTGTAACGCTCATTGCGCACAATAAAAAAGTGCCGCGAATGATGACAACATACAAACAAAAATGCAAGTTTTTTAGCCATCAAAATCAAGCCGCTAGCAGATTCCCACCTGGAAACTCTAATGCTTGATTTGCTTACGCTCTTTCTAATTAGAAAATTATCGCAAAGCTTTCGCCTTGGCGACTATAATCTAACTATTAAATACAGAAGAGAGATGGCCATTTCTGAACACCCCACGCCTAAAATAATGGTGCCGGTTCCCGGAATCGAACTGGGTACCTACTGATTACAAGTCAGTTGCTCTACCAAGTGAGCTAAACCGGCATAATCTAACGCTTTTCCCGATATTTTGAAGAGCGTGTAGAGCCATGCTGAAAAGAGCCAAATAGACCGCCTCTCAAGCAGGGACGCGAATTCTAATGAGTTCTCTTAAAATGATCAATGATTATTTGAAAAAAATTTCAATTCTCTGAAATTACGTGGATTTGCAGCGAAAATAGAGTAAATAATGACTCAATAAGCCTTAAGTATCACCGCAATCCAGATACAACTGCGCTAGACCTTGAAAAACCATAGCAGGCCTGTACTGGATATTGGCTTGAATATTAACCTGGATATTGGCTTGTTGGGCTAAAACTCCGCGCTTGATTAACAATTTTTGCCAGTGCTCGCCATCTCCACCGGTTATTAGCCATTGATCAACACCATGTTTTTGACTGGATTGGCTGATACCCTGAATAAGATAACCCAGGATCATTTGTTCAATGCCAAAATTGACGCAATCGTTGGTAGACTGTCCCAGTTCAAATTGAATCGAATCCACAAAATGATTCTCAGCTTTGACATTGGCGGTGTTTAACAAGCTGTTTTTGAGTAGCCGTTCACCAGGAAGAATTTGCCCGCCAAGATGTAACCCTCTTGAATTCACAACATCCAGAGTTATTGCCGAACCTATATCGATAATACCCACGGTTTGCCCGGATTGGCTTCCGGCAATGATTGCCAGCCACCGATCAATCCCCAAAAATTCAGGCTGTTGATAAGCGCACTCAATACCACAAGCCTTTTGGGCTGTTTCAGCCATAAAGAAAACAAGATGGGCCTGATTTAATTCGTCGAAAAGTCGTTGATTATCATCATCACTACGAACGGAAGCGATCAGCACCTGACTAATGCTGTCTTTAGTCCCCGCATACTCAACTCGCTTAATGAGATCTTCAGGCGATTGAGCTATTTCAGGAGCAAAAGATGATTGTTGATCGGCAAGCTTAGAAAGAGTTGTGACCACCAGATACTTCAGCCGAGTATTGCCCCAGTCAATTAAAAGATACATCACCAATCACCCACCCGTCTCAACCGGGCGTAAACTCACTTCACCAGAAAAAAAGATTTTTTCACCCTCGGCGGTGTTCAACTTAAGTGCTCCGCTTTTATCGATCCCGGCTTCAATACCAGATATTTGACCATTGTGAGTATGAATAATAACAGTTTGACCAAAAAAGGCACTTTGGCTGGGCCAATCATGCCGGAAAGACTCAAACCCCTGCTCTATATAACGGCTCAAAGTTTTGTCCAGTTCCAGCAGTATTAATGCCAGAATTTCATTGCGATCAACAGAAGTACGTAGCAGTGATTTTAAATTGATCCATGACTGGTCAATTTTGCTACCATCACTGATTTGCATATCCCAGTTAATCCCAATACCAATATTAAGAAAGCTTTGATCATTACTATCACCGCTTGCTTCAACCAAAATCCCAGCCAGTTTTTGCTGATTGACTAAAATGTCATTCGGCCATTTAAGACTGATTTTATCGTCACAATGCAGGTTTAAAAACTTTGTCAGTCCAATCCCGACCGCTAAACTCAAGCCGCCTAATGCACTCAAGCCGAGAGGTAAACTCAAACCAAGAGAAAAATATAGATTGGCACCAAACGGCGATACCCAGCGCCGTCCTTTCCGACCACGACCTGCCGTTTGGTGCTCAGACACGCAAATACGCCCGGTACCTGGCTGTTGCTGCCAGGAACGAGTTAAATAACTCGCGGTCGAATCAACCGTTGGTAACACATCAATTTGAGAAAATAATTTTGCTTTAGTAATAATTTGATCTGTCAAATAATGGCTATCGATCAAAACCAGGCCTCTGGGGATCTTATAACCTTTACCGCGTACCGCGTATATTTCTATTTGCCATGCCTGCAACTTATTAATTAACTTCCAAACTGCGGTGCGAGAAACTCCGAGACATTCTGCCAGAGACTCTCCGGAATGAAACTGACCGTCAGACAATAGCCACACTAGTTTTTGTAAACGTTGCAAGCTAGCTGCTTTCATAAACCTGAGTTCTTTGTTTTTTCAACAAGTTGGCCAAGAACACGCACCTCGGCCTTCAGTTCGATGTCAAACATTTGCTTCACTGCCTGCATAATGGTTTGTGCCAGCGCCAGAATGTTCGAGCCGTCATCGTCAGTGTAATTCACCAGAACTAATGCCTGGTGTTTGTGTACACCCACTTTACCAACCACCTTACCTTTAAAACCAGCGGTCTCGATCAGCCAGCCAGCCGCCACTTTGTATTCGCTTTTTGCATCAGTTACAACCGGATAAGCGACTAACTCAGGAAAGGATTTTTTGAGTCGCAGGTAATGTTGTTCAGTCACCAGTGGGTTTTTGAAAAAGCTCCCGGCATTTGCCAACAACTTGGGATCGGGCAGTTTTTCAGCTCTTATTTGGCACACCCGATCAAATACTTGCTGCGGAGTCACCGAGGATTGATTAGCAAAGTATTCTTTCAAGGGTTTATAAGTTAGCACTAACTCTGGATTTTTGGCTAAAACAAATTCCACGCTAGTCACTAAATAATGCCCCTGCCCGGCACGCTTTATCAGGCTATCTCGATAAGCAAACTGGCAATCATCATGCGACAGGCTCACCATTTCTCCCCGATTTAAATCGAAACATTCAACCAGGGTAATAAAAGACTCTACTTCAACTCCATAAGCACCGATATTCTGAACAGGCGCAGCGCCCACCGTTCCAGGGATCAGAGCCAGATTTTCCAGACCAAAATAACCCTTGTCCAGACAATAGCAGACAAACTCATGCCAGACTTCAGAAGCGGCGACTCTTAAAGTCACTTGCCTGCTATCTTCAGCTATTACTTGTATGCCTTTTAATTGAGGGTAAATAACTAATCCTGAATAGTCGCTAATAAACAGTAAATTACTGCCACCGCCAAGCACAAACCGCTCCGAACAGGCGGCTATTTCAGGATAGTTTGACTTAAGTTGCTGCAAGCTATCGATTTGAATAAATGATGTCGCAAAAGCTTTCACATTAAAAGTGTTGAGTTTATGTAAAGCGACATTGGTAGAAATACAGGTCAAAGTTGGTGTGCCCACTGCATTGATGAATTTAGGTCATGTTACACTAGGAGCTGGTCTGAGAATAGAACTCTGATTTTAGCAGTGCTACTTTGCTCATATTTTGGTCCATTGTCAGTAAGGAGTGACAAAAGAAATGATGTTTCAGGGTTATAAATGGCGTTTAATATCCATTTGTTCGCCAAGCACTCTAACCACATCAATCGCTTTCGAGGTAAGGCGATAAATAATAAAGTGTTTTTTATAGTGAAATAACCGATACCCCTCCCGAACATGGTCGATGGTCATACCGATCTCTGGGTTATTAATCAAAGATTTAATACTTAGCCCCAAAGCTTCAGTGTAAGAATCAGCCTGTTTTTCACCCCAGTTTTTGTAAGTGTAGTGCCATATTTTTTTGGTATCTTTTTGGGCACCGGGACGTATCAGTATTTTAAGCACTCAATCCCGCATCTTGTTTGGCTTCATTAATTATGTCTCGCATATCAAACGGTACAGCCTCTCCACTTTGTTCACCTTCTATAATGGCTGAGCGCAGCGCTTCCAGCTTTGTCTGATACATTTCGTCTTGTTGCATTTTCAAGCGAAGCGCCTCACGGATCACTTCACTTGCATTATTATATATTCCATCATCCAATTGCTTGCGGATGTAAGTTTCAAATGTCGGGCTTAGATTTACGTTCATGGTTTAGTACCTCCTTCATGTTTAAATATAGGGCAAGCATCTAATATTGTCAATATTGGACAATATTAGTTTTTCAGCTCGGTAAATTAGAGTCTAACTTACCTCTTTTCATGCGAGTTGAATCCTTGCGCTTTTTGACCAAAAAGCGCATATTGAATTCAGACAGAATGCTATGACAGCAAAATAACTTTAACCATTTATCATTTGTAACAAGAGGTTTAAGACTCATTACCACCCTGTAACATTCCTATTTATCTCAGGTCAATCTAACTAATCGATGCTCTTTAATGGAAAACCATTTATGAACAACAAACTGACTTTTATTATCAGCTTACTTTTAACCAGTCTGTTATTTTCGAGCGCTTATGCAGCTGAGGTTGAAGAAGGCATGCTCGCGCCGGATTTCAGTATTAAACGCCTTGATGGCAGTGAATTCAAACTCAGTGATTTTAAAGGTAAAAAAGCTGTTCATATGATTTTTTGGACCACATGGTGTACTTATTGTATGAAAAAAATTCCGGTTTTAAAATACAACCAAAATGTTTTAAGTAAACAAATTGAAATTATCGCGATTGATACCAGTGTCAGAGACACTTTGGCCAAAGCCTACCGTTTTCAAAAAGAGCGCGAAATCAATTATCCACTCGCCTTTGATTTTGGCAAAAAGGTCACTGACCTTTATGACGTATGGGGCACCCCGACCGAATTTATCATCGATATTAATGGTGTGGTTATCCATCGAGACGATGTTCCCAGAGATATTTCTGAACATTTAAGCAATTGGAATATGATCGATCATCACACTAAGCAAAAACAATTGCTGGCAGAAAAAGAATGCAATAAGGAGCAACGAGTTTGTTAAAAGCCGGATTAGAATCTTCGCCCAGGCTAAATGCCGTAAAAAGAGGCTCCAGTAAACCAGAATTTATCGGCGCTTTAGCCAGCGGCCTCAATCGTCGTGCTTTCTTACGTCAATCGAGTGTGGCCGTGATGTTTGCAACGCTTGCGGCTTGCAAGCCTAACTTGCCGAAAAATGAAAAGACCGCCTCAACGCTTGATTCAAAATCGGTGGCAAAAACATCAAGTCATTTATCGGACACTTATGGTTTTGATCAACACCAGAAAGAATCTATCGCCATGGTGCAAATGATCCTTTTTCCAGAAGATGGCGACGGTCCATCGGCAACAGACATAAACGCGCTGGCCTATTTAGAATGGACCCTGACCGATCCGGATAATGAGGCTGACGGTGATGGCGACTTTATTGCAAAAGGTGTCGGCTGGCTGGATTCATTATCGGAGCAAACTCAGGGCGATCAATTTATAAAACTTAAACCCAAACAGCAAGATAAAGTCTTACGCCAGATCAGCCAGTCAAGTGCTGGTGAAAACTGGCTATCCATTTTGATTTATTATTTAATGGAAGCGCTGTTATTTGACCCTATTTATGGCGGTAATCCTGAAGGAATCGGCTGGGCATGGCTGAAACATCAACCGGGATTTCCGGCACCAGATGAGAAAACAAATTACCGAAGCTTTTTGTAAAGACAAAGTTTGAAAAATTAAAAGACAGATTTTATATTTAGAGATTATTCATGACTGAAACATTAGAATATGATTGTTGTATTGTGGGCAGTGGCGTCGGCGCTGGACCAGTCGCTTATGAACTAGCCAAAGCTGGCTACAAAGTTGTGGTGCTGGAAAAAGGCAAATGGTATAACGAGAAAGATTTTCGTAAAGATGAACAACTTTATCGCCACAGCATTTTTCGTTCCAAATTTCGCGATGAACGACACGTAATAGATGAGCCAGATGGTGACGACTGGAGCGAAAGTACTACCGCGCAATTTTGGGGCGGTAATATCGTCGGTGGCGCGTCTAATTTTATGAGCGCCTATTTCCACCGGCTCAAACCAGAAGACTTTCGACTGGTCTCAACCTTTGGTTCAATCGAAGGCGCTAATACAGTTGATTGGCCGATTAGCTACGATGAAATGGAACCTTATTACACAAAAACCGAACAAGTCGTTGGCATCTCAGGAAAAATCGTTCAACACCCATTTTTGGAACCCCGATCGACACCGGACTATCCACTCCCGCCAACGGCCGAACATCCCATTGCTTCCTGGTTTGATAATACCTGCAATAACATGGGATTACACTCTCTGCCAATGGCTCGCGGAATTTTATCAAAACCTTATAACAATAGGGCGAGCTGCCAATATTCAGGTTATTGTGGCAGTTATGGTTGTGCGTCTGGCGCTAAAGCCAGCTCAAGAGCGGCGCTACTCGACGAGGCCGTTGCTGGTGGAAACTGTGAAGTAATAACCGAAGCCAAAGTTTACCGCTTAAACAGCGATAGCAGCGGTAAAGTGATTTCAGCCGATTTTTATGATAAAGAAAATAATACAATTCAAGTCAGAGCAAAAATATTTGTGGTCGCCTGTTACTCGATTGAGTCGGCCAGGTTGCTGCTGAGTTCGCCCGGTGAAAAGCATAAAAACGGACTGGGTAATAAT
>JAUUYO010000049.1 GCA_030590405.1 Kangiellaceae bacterium | reverse complement strand
GCGTACTTATGTTATTTGCACTGCCCAATTATGTTGGTTCTTTTACCGTTACCTTATTTATGCCCAATTATGGCTATATCTTTTTTTATAAAATCGACTCTAGCAATAAAGTTAAACATTTCTTTGAAACTTATTTTAAAGATACCTTTACCCTATTACCCGATCTGGAAAAAGACTTTTTTGAAAATCCCACCGGGCATCTGGCGACGGTTAAATGCTCACCCTGGCATTATCAGGATAAAGCATTATTGGTGGGCGATGCGGCGCATGCGGTGGTGCCTTTTCATGGGCAGGGGATGAATTGCGGATTTGAAGACGCATTAGACCTGGTCGAGACCATCGATAAATTATCTGATAAAGATGCTGATTTAAACTGGCAGGCCATTTTTTCTCAATCCGACGACAACCGTAAGATCAATGGTGATGCGATTGCCGATATGGCCATTGAAAATTATATCACCATGCGTGATTCAGTCCGGGATGAGAAATTTCTATTGCGGAGCGCTTTGGCATTTGAATTGGAAAACCGCTATCCGACACGTTTTTGTCCAAGATATTCTATGGTGATGTTTCATCGTTTGCCTTATGCTGAAGCAAAACAACGTGGCGTTATTCAGGAAGAAATTTTGCATAAATTGACTGATGATATTACTGATATCAATAATGTTGATTTTTGTTTGGCTGAAGAATTGGTATTGGAGAAGTTACCGATTGTGGTTCTTAACCCTTAATTTCTATGCCCAAATTTTTAATCATCAACAAAGCAACTATTTTATTAACCGAGTAGCCACTTTATGAATTCGTTTAACTGTCCAACTTGTAATGCACACAATTCATCCAATGCTCAATTTTGCACTAGCTGCGGCACGAACTTAAACCAGGCGCAAGCAACGCCTTATCAAACACCATCCAGTCAACCAGAAGCCGCGCTGGTTTCCGCTTACGCATTTGCTGGTTTTTGGAAGCGATTGATTGCCTATATTTTAGATGGTTTCATTTTTGGCATTTTATTCGGTTTGTTAGCCATGTTGCTCGGCGGTTCGATTATTAGTATAGCTCCACAAAACCCGGCAAACCTGATGGCATTTTTTGGTCTGTATGCCTTGGCAATTCCTGCCTGGTGGTTATATTTTGCCTTGATGGAAAGCTCAAACGCGCAGGCCACTTTAGGCAAAAAGATTTTAGGGATCAAAGTGACCGATATGCATGGTCAACCGATCAGTTTTGGACAAGCGAGCGGACGTCATTTTGCAGGCATCATCACCAATATGACCTTTTATATTGGCTATCTGATGGCCGCTTTTACCGCTCGCAAACAAGCACTACACGATATGATTGCCAGCACTTTGGTAGTCAATGGCCAATATGGCCCTTCACAAATCAATATCGCCAGTGAAAATCCTGGCAAAGGGATGTCTGTTGGCGGAATTATTGCCGTTGTTTTTCTGGTGCTACTAATCCCGGTTGGTGGCATATTAGCCGCGATTGCCATACCAGCTTATCAAGATTACACCATCAGGGCGAACGTGAATCAGGCGATTGCAGAAACCTCGCCAATCCAGCTAGCGATTACCACCCACGCAATAGAGACCGGCTATTGGCCAAATAACCTACAACAAGCAGGTATTGAGCAAGAACTGATCAATAATGACAATTACCAGCTACAAATTACAGCAGAAGGTGCTTATCAGATTATATTTAAACAGCCAGCGAGTATTACCGATAATCGGTTAAATTTTATCCCGCAGTTAGCTGCTTCCGGAGAATATGAATGGGAGTGTTCAAGCCGTGATTTAAAAGATGCTTACCTACCGATGAGATGTCGCTAGGGTTTTATGTGGACCTTGGACTCGGAACGTCAATACCTAAAAAATTACGATTGTTCGCTCCATTTCTCGACCATCGCTTTCATCGCCGCCATGGTCACAGGCTTGTATAAAATATCGTTCATGCCGCATTTACTGCATTCTGCCCGGATGCCGCTGACAAGATTGGCAGTCAATGCAATGATCGGCGTGTCTTGATTAGGCCCCTCGGTCGCGCGGATTGCTTTAGTGGCGGTAAATCCATCCATGATCGGCATTTGGCAATCCATCAAGATCATCGAGTAGTGGTTTTGTTGAGATAAGCTCGCCGCAATAGCACCATTTTCGGCCACTTCCGTTTGATAACCGAACTTCTTCAGGAACAAAGTAGTTACTTTCTGGTTAGCAAAATCATCTTCAACCACCAAAATTTTTGTATCCAAATGAGTCTCCTTCATCAAACTCAGATTAATTCGCTAAACTACTCACCCGTCAGTCTAGCTAGCAGAATACCACAAAAAACCACTAAACCGACCCAATTATTATTTAGAAAAGCGTTAAAACATTTTTGCGGTTGATAATTTCGACAAGAATAGATCTGCCAGCCAATCAGTACTGCAGCGATCAGTAGGCTGAAATAATAGTAACCATTCAGGTCAAATTGCGATCCAACCAACAGCATGCCAAATAGAAACATCATTTGGATCATCGCGGTAATATGCAAATCAGCCTCACCAAAGAAAATGGCGGTCGATTTAATGCCAATTTTTAAATCATCTTTTTTATCAACCATACCGTATAAAGTATCGTAGGCCAAAACCCAAAGTAAATTAGTGATATAAAGTAACCAGGCGGTATTAGGAATTTCATTTTGGACTGCCGCAAAGGCCATCGGGATAGCCATCGAAAATGCCATACCTAATACCACCTGGGGAAAGTAAGTGACCCTTTTCATAAAGGGATAAATAGTCGCAATCGCCAAAGCGACAAAAGATAAGATGACCGATAAGGTATTTAACAATAAGACTAAACCAAAGGCCACTAGCGCTAATACGACAAACAAAATCAAAGCTTCTTTTTCGGTGACTTTGCGAACTGCCAAAGGTCGCTGCTTGGTTCGAGCGACTTCGCCGTCGATATTTCTGTCAGCATAATCGTTGATCACACAACCTGCCGAGCGCATTAAAAATACTCCGCAAGCAAAAATCAAAATAAGCTGAGCATCGGGAAATCGATCAGAAGCTAGCCACAATGCCCAAAAGGTCGGCCATAACAATAAAAGGCTACCAATCGGTTTATCAATCCGCATTAACAATCCGTATTGGACAAGCCTGTATTGCCATAAGGGGCTGAAGCGGAGATATTGGCTGAGTCGGGATAAATTAACCGAGCCGCTCAATTGACTCAATGAGTGTTTTATCATTTGCGAGAAACAGGCTTTCTTTTTGTGATTATTCATCGGCAATACAATATATCGGGCAATCGGGTAAAAATATTTCGCTAATAATCATAGGACCGCTGGCAAGCTCAAAAATGGAGCGTCTTCGCCACAGAGGAAAATCCTGCGGTATGCCAAACTTAACCTGGCTTGGTTGATCCGGCGTCATCAAATCCAACTGCATATTTTTACGCGTCGCATATGTCCGACCAAACAATATTTTACCTAAGGGGGTTTTGTCCATTCTTGCCAGCCGTTTGGCATTGCCTCTAAGGGTTGCCAAAGGGATCACGGTACGAGCAAACAACCATTGTTTATCTGACGTACCCATGGTGATTTCCCTGATATGAGCATAGGCTCTCGGCTCGATATTTAGCATTTGCCTTTCGAGCGGACTCGGATAATCCTTACCTTCAGAAAGACAGCTGAGTCGCGGTACTTGCCCTATCAGGCGGGTCATCAAATCGGTCAGACTCCCTGTTTCAGTTAATAATGCTAAGCAATTGCCCTTCAATCGAAAACTCTTTGTTAATATCGTATTTTAGGGGCAGTATAGCAAATACCTCTGTTGGTACGAATTGAAAAATATAAAATCGGATTTAAAATTTATAATATAGTGTTTAAATCGATGCGCCATGTAGTAAAATAGCGCCTTTCTAAAAAGAATGACGATAAATCGTACAAAAGAGTGAATTTATGAAGAAGTGGGAATGCATCGTTTGCGGTTGGATCTATGATGAACAAAAAGGTTGGCCGGAAGATGGCATTACGCCGGGCACTAAGTGGCTCGATGTTCCAGATGACTGGCTTTGCCCCGAATGCGGTGTTGGTAAAGAAGATTTTGAGATGATTGAGATTTAGCCATTAGTTCGTAGGGTGTATTAGAGTGTTATTAGTTCGTAATACACCATTGCAGTTTAAGTTTTACGCCGGATGATGGTCAAAAAGACGACCTAATCCATATACCTACATTCTGAATATGTAATACACACCAGGCAATAGGAAACAAAATGAGCCTCGCAGATAAAGTATTAGCAGTTAACGATGATTTACCCATCCGCACCGACAAACCGGTGCATAGCGGCAAAGTCCGCTCCGTCTATTGGTTGACCGATACCGATAGCAAGCGGCTGATCGAAGAAAAAGGCTACGATGTACCACCCGATGCTCCGTTAGCTATTATGGTCATCAGTGACCGGATCTCCGCCTTTGATTGTATCTGGCATGGTCAAGGCGGCATGAATGGAGTTCCCGGTAAAGGCGCTGCGCTCAACGCGATCTCCAATCACTGGTTTAAACTGTTTAAAGAGCAAGGATTGGCTGACAGCCATATTCTGGATATTCCCCACCCATTGGTGTGGATTGTGCAAAAAGCCAAATCAGTGATGATTGAGGCCATTTGTCGGCAATATATTACCGGTTCTATGTGGCGAGCCTATCAAAATGGTGAACGGGAATTTTGTGGCATTCAAATCGCCGATGATCTGCAAAAAGATCAGCGACTGCCAGAACTGCTGATGACCCCTTCGACCAAAGGCATTCTAAAAAACATTCCCGGCGTGCCAGAGGCTGATGATGTGAATATCACCCGACAAAATATTGAAGATAATTATCAGGCGTTTAATTTTAAGCAAAAATCAGACATCAATCTGTATGAAAAATTACTGGCTGAAGGATTTGCGGTAATCGACAAAGCGCTTGCCGATATTGGACAAATTTTTGTTGATACCAAATTTGAATTTGGTTATGTCAAAGATAAAAATGGTGATGATAAGCTCATCTATATGGATGAGGTGGGTACCCCGGATTCTTCCAGGATTTGGGATGGCGAAGCTTATAAAGCAGGCAAAGTGGTTGAAAACTCAAAAGAAGACTTCAGGCAATTATTGCTTAACCATTTTCCCGAACCGGATATTTTACTCAATAAAGAACGCATGCCAGAAAGACAAGCATTGGCCACAGGCAACGCATTGCCAGAAGATGTTTTAATGAAGATCTCAAATACTTATGTCGGCATTGCAGAAAAAATCATTGGCACAAAAATTCATATTTCTGAAAATCCAAAAGCTGAAATATTAAAAGCTCTTAAAGAAAGCTATCAACTGGTTGATTAGAACCCGTTATTCCAATGGATAAACGAGCAATAGACTTTAGCCTCTTCATTGTCTATTGCTGTTCAACCGAGAACCAGTTGGTTTGAAAACACTTAACTTCAACAAGTGGTATCGTTTGTTTGCTAAACATAAAATGCGCTAAATAGCCCCTGGTTTACCGAGTGAGAAACTTATGCAGAAAATCAAAAATACCCCAACATGTCGTCATATCAGTTATTTTTTGAATCTAACATTTATCTTTTACTTGTTTAGTTCCGCTTCTTTATTAGCAGAAACATCTATTTATCAAATAGCAATAGACCACTCCGATAGACCGGTTGCAGATCGTTCCAAAGACAATTCAAGAAAACCACTAATAATACTACCCTTTTCAAAAATAGTTCCCGGCGCTAAAGTTTTGGAGATCGGAGCAGGTGGCGGCTATACCACCGAATTAATCTCCAGAATAATTGGCGATAAAGGCCATATTTATGCAGAAACCCTTTCGCCCTCGCGGATAGCAAACGGCCGTCTTTCCAATATAACCGCGTTAAGACGACATAAACTCTATCAGTTACCGGAAGTTCTGGAAGAAAATTTCGTTAAGAAAGGTGAGGTTGACGTGGTTATTATTTTTTTCGCTCTGCACGACATTATGATGAATACTCGCATCGATCAGGGTGAATTTCTTAACAATATTTTTGCACTACTTAAACCTGGTGGCTATTTTGTTATTTTAGACAATGCCGCAGCGCCAGATTCAGGATTAACTAATACTCGAAAACTTCACCGGATTGGAGAAAACTATGTCAAACAAAAAATCATTTCGGCTGGTTTTAAGTTCGATGAAGCCTCTCAGGCATTAAGAAACCCGAATGACGATATCAATCAATCATGGCGCTCAATCAAGGGCAAACAAGATCGATTTGCATTTCGGTTTGTTAAGCCGGTAGAAAAATAAGACTTTTTTAAATCAAGATTAATTCTGAGTGCTCACTTTTTTATTAAGCGAGGTGATTTTTTCCGCAAGACTACTTAAAATATTGAGGAATAATTTAGGATGCGAATGCACCATTTTTGAAAATTCATCTTTATGTACCATAAGCAGCGTACAGTTAGTTTTTGCCACCACGCTGGCGGTACGTTTTTGATCGGTCAGCACCGCAATCGCGCCAAAAATTTCATCTTGATGTATCTCACCCACTTCAACGCCGTTATGGATTGCAACCGCAATGCCTTCGCTCACCGAATAAACATAATCGGCATCGTCCCCTTCTTTGATAATTTCCATGCCGGCTTTATATCGACCAAAACCAGGGTTGGCTCTTTCTTCTTTTTGGGTCAATACGCCTATCATCTGATTGAGTTGTAGCTGACTTATGCTGCTAATGGTAAACCATAATGCCATCAGCGAAGTATCTTTAGTCATTGCGGCAAAAAGCGCTTCCAGTGAGAGGCTAAAAATTTGTACATCGGACATTACCGAATAATAAATGCTGGCCTCTTGGTACTCTTCGGCGGTATAAGGCAAAATGATATCCCCACTTTCATAAATGAAGATTTCTTTACTATCGTATTCAACCGTGACATTACCGTCTTTGAGAAAATAGATGTTTTTCGGGTCAAAACCTTTAGTTTGAATATCCGAAGTTGATAATTCTAACAGCAGACTGCCTTGTTGTTTGAGTTTGTCAAAGAAGGTCGATGACTTTAAATAAAGCTCGCGATTAATTGAAGAAAATACTGTTTTTTGTTCGTTGACACTGATCATGGCGTTTATTTCCTTTTTCTCTATGCCTGTCTTTGTGCTTCAAGTTATTCTCATCCGTATATTACACTATATCCGAAATGCTTGTGAAGATACCAGATCACACTTGTGAAAAGACTTTTTCTTTTTTGATTGTCACTTTATATTGCCTGGATATATTGCGCCACTTCAGTGGTATTTCCGGTAAACTTGATCCTCTGTTGTTTTTTAGCCATTTGAAATGCATACATCGGATCGTAGTATTTTTCAAGCAAATAGACAATCCAGTCCCGATGTTGACTGAGGTTACCCGTTTTTTGTTGACTCTCTATGGCTCGCTCGATCAAAGTCAGCATTTCACTCAGGCCAACCCCGCCTAATCGTTTTTTGATTTTTTTTGTCGAGTGGATTAAGAATTCACGATATTCGTCTAAGGCATTTTCAGCAAAAGCATTTTCAAATTCGCTAATCATCTTAGTCACGTAATCCTTGAAGATTTGCTCCACCCTGAAGTCAAAGCATTCTTCAATCATGATCAGCGGTGATTGGTCCATTTTGTTTTTCAATATCAGAGGAAGTGACCTGGCACCAATCAACCGACCTTCATCTTCCAACAGTAAAAAAGACTTGTTGTCGTTTTCATGTTTTATCAACTGAATGGCTAAATTATTTTCAAAATTTATCTGGTTTGGTTGCGGACTGATCCGCTTGCCAAAGCTTGAACCTCGATGATTTGCCAAGGCTTCCAAATCAATGCTATTGACTTGCTTTAAAAGAAAGTCGGTCTTACCGCTGCCAGTAAGACCGGCGACAATATGGATATGAGAACAAGCGACCAGTCTTTCAGTTTCGGCGATCAGAAAGCTCCTCATTGCCTTATAACCGCCTTCGATCAACGGCAATTCAATACCGGCATCGACAAGCCATTTTTGACTAGTTCTTGAGCGAAGCCCGCCTCTGAAACAATAAATAAACCCTTTGTCCAGACTCAATTGGGCAAACTGTTTCCAACCGTTAACCCGAGCTTGTTTACTCGTCCCACAGACCAGTTGATGACCAAGCGCGAGCGCGCTATCCTGACCATTTTGTTTATAACAGATCCCGACCTGTTTTCTTTCATCATCATTCATCAGCGGCAAATTAATTGCGTGAGGAAAAGCCCCTTGCTCAAACTCACAAGGTGCTCGCAGGTCAATCATCGGCGCATCGGATAAAAAAATCTGACGATAGTTTTTAGAATTTTTTCTTGTCAAAACGGTCATACTATAGGACATAAATCAGCTTATTTGCTTGCTCAACAAGCTCGCCAAACACCTCTAGCTCAAAACCTTGTTGGCTGGCACTTTGCAAAAAAGAGTCAACCGCCAAAGGCTCGACCGCAACCAGTAATCCGCCACTGGTTTGTGGGTCACAACCATAGTGCTTGTGCATGTCAGTTAATTCAGACTCGTCTAGCCGGGCGATAGTCGCGCAGTAACTTTCATAATTTCGATGAGTGCCTCCGGGTATTGCACCTTGTTGTCGATATTTTTCTGCCTGAAGGATCCTCGGCACTTTGTCCATGTTAATTCTAGCCGATAATCCACTGGCTTTACAGATTTCACCTAAATGACCAAACAAACCGAATCCTGTCACATCGGTCATGGCCTTTACCCCGTCCAGTTCAGAAAAATGATTTCCGATAACATTAAGCTGACACATGCTATTCGCGGCAATATCTTGATCGTCTTGCTGTAAAATTTTCTTTTTTTGCGCGGTGGTCAATATGCCGACGCCTAACGGTTTGGTTAAAAATAGCTGACAGCCCTTGGTAGCGGTTGAATTTCTCAGCACTTTGCTGGTGTCGATGGTGCCTGTCACGGCCAGACCAAAAATAGGCTCCGGCGAATCAATGCTGTGACCGCCAGCCAATGAAATTCCGGCGTCTCGACACGCAGCCCGACCGCCTTCGACCACTTGCTGAGCAACGCTGGCCGGAAGTTTATCAATCGGCCAGCCCAGAATAGCAATTGCCATGATCGGTTTGCCGCCCATCGCATAAATATCACTGATGGCATTAGTTGCGGCTATCCTGCCAAAAGTATGCGGGTCGTCAACAATCGGCATAAAAAAATCGGTGGTGCTAATAATCGAAGTGCCGTTACCCAAATCATAAACTGCCGCATCATCGCTGGTTTCGTTGCCGACTAACAAAGATGGATCGGAAAATTGAGGTAAATTAGTGGAGACGATTTCTGCCAGGATTGCAGGTGATATTTTGCAACCGCAACCGGCTCCATGGCTGTATTCAGTTAATTTTATGGTCATTGGAGGGCTTCTTATTGTGAACCTTGTAAACTGGAGGCATCTGACGTTATTTGTTAATTTGATCTTTACGGTATTTAAGTAATGATATACCAACAAAGATGATCACAAAAGCGACCAGACCGCTTCTAACACCAATCTCATCAACAAATATAGGAAAAATATAGAGAGCGACCCCAAGGAATAAGAGTGCCCAACCCAAGATTGTAATGATTGATAATTTCATAACCACTTTATCGCACATTATAACGGCTGGTAGCAAGGTCGTTTCTGGATTTAATAGGCAACAACATCCGCTCCTTGCTGGAGCACGGCTTTTCCGACGGGATCAAAAAAGGCCGAATAATCGGCCTTTTTTAATGCTTGCTAATAAAGTTCAAAGAACCCCGCGCTTTTCCTGATCCCTTTCGATGGACTCAAACAATGCCTGGAAATTACCTTCACCAAATCCTTGATCGCCTTCTCTTTGGATCATTTCAATAAAAATGGGTCCAAATAAATTCTTAGTGAAAATCTGTAACAGATAAGTATTCTCAGCCTGACTGTCCACTAAAATCTGGTGATGTTTGATTTTTTCTTTACTTTCTTTGACCCAGGGAACTCGATCCCAGATAGTATCGTAGTATTCAGGAATGATATCTAATGTTTCAATATAGGAGCCTTTTAATGAGTCACAAGAAGCCACTAAATCTTCCGTTCTAAAGGCTAAATGCTGTACGCCAGGACCATCATAAAGACCTAAGTATTCGTCGATTTGATTATTATCATTGCCCTTGCCTTCGTTAATTGGAATACAGAAGGTGCCACACGGACTGGCTAACGCGTAAGAAATTAATGCCGTTTTCACCCCTTTAATATCAAAGTAGCGCACTTCGGTAAAACCAAAAACGTTCTTGTAGAAATCGGCCCATTTTTCCATCGTGCCTTTGTAAACATTATTGGTCAGATGATCGATTTCGATAAACCCTTTACCTTCTTGAATAACAGGCTCTTGCAGATTTTCAAAATCCGTATCCCAGATAGTGTTCGCACCTTCATAGCGGTCAATAAAATAAATTAAACTATCGCCAATGCCGTAAATCGCTGGATAAGGCAGATCGGTATTTTCGGCTGGTTTTGCACCGCGTTTTACCGCTTCAGCTTTGGCAAATTCGGCATCCTTTACTTTCCAGCCCATCGATGAAATAGCTGGGCCATGCGCTTTAGTAAATTCCGCAGAAAAACCGCTTTTTTCAGCGTTTAATAAAAAGTGAATTTTATTTTGGCCGTAATGAACAATATCTTTGCCTTTGTACTTTTTGGTCTTTGAAAACCCAAAATCCATAAATACATCGTGCATAAATTGAGTATCAGCCGATGCAAATTCGGTAAACTCAATACCGGTTAAACCCAATGGGTTAGAATTGTTTGTATCTGTCATTCCATGCTCTCCAATCTTAATATTTAAAATTTGTTATTTCTCTAACCAGCTCTGGTTGTAACCTTCTTCCATACATTGATGGAAATGTTCGGTGACTTGCAATGGCGCAAATGTATCCACCATTACCGCATATTCATAAGTGTCTTTTTTGCCGACAGAGTCTTCAGTTTTACCCGGTTGAGGCCCGTGTGGCACCCCTTTACGATGGAAGGTCATCGAACCTTCTTCAATGCCGGTTCGGCTCATAAAATCGCCGTGAACGTAATACAACACCTCATCACTATCGATATTTGAATGATAATAAGGTGCCGGAATTGATTCTGGATGAAAGTCATATAAACGCGGCACAAAATTACACATCACAAAATTATTGGCGGTAAACACCAAATGAGCCGAGGGCGGTAAATGGATCTTGCCGACTAGAGGCGCATAATCATCGATATTAAATGCCCAGGGATAAACTGCGCCATCCCAACCAACCAGGTCATAGGGGTGCCACTCTAGAACTGTTTTTTGATAGGTATCACCGTATTTGATGATCAGTGGAAATTCACCTTTTTCTACAATGGCTTGTTGTAACTCAGGCTGGCGAATATCTCTTTCACAATAAGGGGCAGTTTCCAGCATGTGTCCTGACTCAGTTCTAAAATGCTTGGGGATGCTCACCATCGAAAATGATTCGGTCACAAACAACCGGACATTATCATAATTATCGAACTTTAATTGATAGGTGGTGCCTCGTGGAATGACCAGATAATCCCATTTTTTGATCGCTAAGGTACCATATTCTGAATACAAAGTGCCGGTGCCTTCATGCACAAAAATCACTTCGTCGGCATAAGAGTTGCGATAAAATTCATCGGTATCTTCGGTGACTTTAGCGGTATACATCGCACAATCACCGTTAAATAACATTTTTTGGCGGCTAGTAAAAAAATTGCCGCTGCCGTCTGCCGCCTTCGAATGGATTTTATAATTCTGCAAGATGGTATCTTGCCACTCTTCGCCATGGTTAAGTGTATAGGGTTCATCACGCACCACTTTACTCGGCATATTGTGATGATACTTATTTGAGTAAATATTAGAAAAACCGTGGGTTGAAAAGAGTTCTTCGCGGTATAACTCGCCATTATCTTTTTTGAAAGTAATGTGTCTTTTGGCCGGGATCTCTCCCCGCTGAATGTAAAAAGGCATATGGATATTCCTAAAATAGTTAGGCTTAATCAAACAGTAGGCTAGAATAACCACAATCATCAACTGATAAAAGGATAATCTTTAACTTGTTTTAATCTAATTTTTAGATTGAAATGACAAACTCAGGAGACTCAGCAATTTAATCGCGATGCTGTAATACAACTGAAATAAAACAAGCAGATTAACCCCAGCGGTTACCATATATAGCAGGCTTTGCCTGACCTCTTGTGCCGCCGCCAGCAATTGAGGCCGCTGAGGTCTGGTTTAATCATGGAGGCTAATCTAATAAAATGTTAGCATAGCTGCAGATTTTCAGCCGTAAATAGAAGTATATTCCATGACCGATAAATCATCGCAAAAATCAGGGCTATTTGGCTGGTTTGGCGGTAAAAAACATAACACTGACCCACTTGTTCCCAATCAAGCACAGCCCTCTAGGCAACCTGAGAGCGAATCAGTGACCGCACAAAATATGCAACCAGCCCCCCCGACAGAGCTAGAAACCGCAAACCAATCACTCCAGCAACCAGATTCTAAACAGTCCTTATTTCAACGACTAAAAAGTGGTCTATCAAAAACTCGCTCACAATTTTCCGCTGGGCTGGCTAATTTAGTTTTAGGCCAGAAAGAAATCGACGATGAGGTGCTAGAAGAAGTAGAGACTCTGCTATTAATGGCTGATGTTGGTGTAGATACGACCAATCAAATTATTGATGACCTCACCGAACGAGCGGCCAGAAAAGAACTAAAAGATACTGATGCGCTACTACAAAAACTAAAATCGTTACTGCTTGAAATCATTGAACCAGTGCAAGCGCCTTTAGTCATCGACCAACAAGACCAACCTTTCGTAATTTTAATGGTCGGAGTGAATGGGGTCGGTAAAACCACTACCATTGGTAAACTCGCTCACCAATTTATTGCCGATGGAAAAAGTGTCATGTTAGCCGCTGGTGATACCTTTCGCGCAGCAGCCGTTGAGCAACTAAAAGCCTGGGGAGAAAGGAATAATGTGCCAGTCGTAGCCCAACATACCGGGGCCGATAGTGCATCAGTTATTTTTGATGCCGTCGAGCGAGGCAAAGCCAGAAAAATCGATATTATTATCGCCGACACTGCTGGTCGGCTGCATAACAAAAGTAATCTCATGGATGAGTTAAGCAAAATAAAAAGGGTAATGGGAAAAATTGATCACAAGGCACCGCATGAAGTGATGCTGGTGGTCGACGCTGGCACCGGCCAAAATGCATTAGTGCAGGCTATAGAATTTAACAAAGTCGTTAATCTCGATAGCGTGACCATTACCAAACTGGATGGAACCGCAAAAGGTGGTGTGATATTTAGTCTAGCCAATAAAATGAAAATTCCAATCCGTTATATTGGTGTTGGCGAAGCCAAGCAAGATTTACGAAGCTTTAATGCCAAAGAGTATATTGATGCTTTGTTCGATTAGTGGTCCCTCTTTGATGCAATCGGGAACCAACCTATCACGACTACGTTTTAAAAAGACGGCAAGAAAAACGACATAAAGAGAGCATAAATGATCCAATTCGCCCAGGTTTCTAAAAGATATCCAAATGGACAAGACGCTTTGCGTCAGGTTAATTTTGAAATTGCCTCTGGCGAAATGGCATTTCTGACTGGCCATTCCGGCGCAGGTAAAAGTACCTTGCTGAAGTTGATTTGCTTGATGGAACGTGCCACTTCTGGCCAGGTGATTATTAACGGTAAGAACCTGAGTAAAGTCAAACGTCGAAAAATTCCGGCCGTCAGACGAGATATCGGCATGATTTTTCAAGATCACCGATTACTATTTGACCGCAGTGTTTTTGATAACGTGGCCCTGCCATTGATGATAGCTGGTTATGAGCACCGAGAAATCGGCCGCCGAGTGAGGGCCGCGCTAGATAAAGTGGGCTTGTTGTCCAAAGAAAAAAATACACCGATCATGTTGTCCGGTGGAGAGCAACAAAGAGTCGGGATCGCCAGAGCGGTAGTCAATAAACCGCCACTGTTACTCGCCGATGAACCGACCGGGAACCTGGATCCAGAACTCTCCGCTGAAATCATGAAATTATTCGAACAGTTTAATCAAGTTGGCGTAAGCCTTTTGATCGCCTCTCATGATTTAAGTTTACTGGCTCAAATGCATTACCGAACCCTGGTAATGAAAGAAGGTCGATTAGTCCAGGACCAAACCGATGAAACTCTCCACTCAAATAATCCATTTTCTGAGGAAGAAACCGGCAATATGGGAATAGGTGCCGGTCTGCAAGGTAGCAACTCTCAAGGTCATCTGGAACAGGATTATCCCAATGAGTAATGAGTATTCAGCAGGCGCAAGCCTCACTCAAGGTGCCAGCTTTACCGCCCGATTTAAGATGCTGTTGCGACTACACAAATTAGAAGCAAGGCGCGGTATCAAGGAGATATTGGACAACCCGTTTTCCAATTTTATGACGGTACTGGTGATCGCTATCGCCTTAGCTTTACCCGCCGGACTGCAAATTTTATTAGATAACGGCAAAAACCTCTCACAAAGCTGGGATGGCGCGAGTCGAATCTCACTCTATTTAAAAATTAATCTGAATGAATCGCAAACCAAACGACTCGCCAGTGATATTCGTCAAAATCTGGCGGTCGAGGATGTGAATGTGATCCTCCCAGAAAAGGCACTCGCCGATTTTAGCGCCCGCTCAGGATTTGCCGATGCGATAGCCGAGCTGGACAGCAACCCCTTGCCTCCCACTTTGGTCATCCAACCAGCTGCCAGCCACACCAGCCCGGCAGCATCCGAAAAGTTATTGGCCGAGTTTTTAAAATTACCAGAAGTGGTACAGGCACAACTGGATTTAGACTGGGTCAGAAAACTCTATGCGCTCTTACAACTGGCCGAAAAAGCCGCCGCAGCTCTCGGTATGGCCCTCGGTTTGGCAGTATTACTGATTGTCGGTAATACCATCCGGTTGTCGGTGCAAAACCGACGAGAGGAGATCGAAGTGGTTAAACTCGTCGGTGCTACTGATGCCTTTATACGCAGACCTTTTCTTTACACCGGATTCTGGTATGGCCTGCTTGCTGGACTGCTCTGCTGGATTATCTTGGAAATATCACTAATCTGGCTACAAGATCCGGTGGCCGATCTTGCTGGCCTGTATCAAAGCCAATTTGCCATCAGTGGTTTAAATGCGCTCCAGAGCTTGCAATTAATCAGCTTTAGCTGTGGTTTAGGATTGTTGGGCTCTTGGCTAAGTGTTGGTCGGCATATTCGTAATATCGAGCCGAGATAAATCACGGGTTTTGGGAACAACAAAAGCCGACTTCAACCACGCCTTAATTACATTTTTTTACAAAATTGCCGAGAGTTTGCCCCGACGCAGCGATTCAAAACGACTCGATCGCGACAACTTCGCTCTTGTAACAATATGTTTTTAAAGGAAACTTTAACTATTTTTAGCACTCTCATAGTGTAACTGCTAAAAAATAGTATATTCCAATTAACAAATGAGTCTGAAAGAAGTGGAGTCATTTAAGCCATATTTCTATCGGGTTCAAAGATCTGATTAAATAATTTCCTTCGT
>JAUUYO010000152.1 GCA_030590405.1 Kangiellaceae bacterium | reverse complement strand
GCTCGTATTCAACGTGGCAAACTGATAGTACCCATACAAATCATAAGGTTTTATTTTGGCATAATATTGGTTTTTCGTTCAGGCACTAAATATACACTAGCCATTATTTTTCAACAATGAGTAAACAATAAAAACATTAACCGTTCCACAAAATATTCACTAAACTCAAATAATGGAGGTAATTTTTAAAATTGAATTAGTAGGAGGGGGATCGCCTGTCGCACCATAAGTAACTTCAGATAGAACTTCAAGGTGCGTTATGGGGAGACCGGCATCACGCCACAGCGATAGATACTGATGATTATCTGATACCCTGTTTGACTTATGAGTGGAAACATAGCAGAAACATAAGCTCAGATTTAGAATTTCGAATCCCCACATAATAAGCTAGATCAACTATGGCAAGACCAATGCGGATTATATTGAAAATTTTTCAGCTTTATATTTGTTAAATGCATCGATGAATGTACTGGTTGCCCGCATAAACAAAACCATTTTCGGTGCCGAAAGTAATCAACTTCTTTGTCTTGCAAGAAAAAGTTGCTGAAATTTATTTCACTCGCGAAGGCACGCTTCAAGAAAATTCCGATTATCGGTAAGAAAATAATAAAATTTTACTTCAATGGAATAGTAAAACAAGCTTCCAAACCACCATCCGGATGATTGTTCAAACTAATTGCCCCCCCATGCATTTCAGCAATACGCTGCACGATTGCCAAACCAAGCCCAGAACCTTTTCCGCCTCGGGCTTTATCACCTCGGGCAAACGGTTGGAATAATCGGGCTTTGTCTAAATCCTCAATGCCTTTGCCGTTATCACGAACGGTGATCTTTAATGTTTTTTTATCGATGAAACTGGAGACAAGCACCGGCGCTTTTCCATAACGAAAAGCATTTTCAATTAAGTTACTGATCAGCCTTTTCATCGCTAAGGGTTTAAACTTAACTAGATCGATCTCTTGTAAATCGATTTTTATACCGGCGTGTTGTTTAGTCGCGGCCTCCACCACTTGCTGGATTACCTCATTGATATTACCTTCTTCCATTTGTTCTTCACTGCCGTAACGTACATAGCCAATAAATTGATCGATAATATCATCCATATCCTGAGTATCGGCAATCAAGCCTTGCTTAAGTTCTTCATCTTGTTCCGATAAAAATTCGACCGAAAGACGAATACGAGTGATTGGGGTGCGAAGATCATGGGAAATGCCAGCCAGTAACAAAGTTCTGTCTTCCTCAAGCTGATGGACATCGGCAGCCATCTGATTAAATGCTGCGGTCATTGCAACCAGTTCTTGCGGGCCGGTTTCTTTTAAGCGGCCCGGATAATCCCCCCGGCCAATTTCTCTTGCGGCAAAGGCTAGCCGTTTTAACGGGCGATGTAATTGACTGACCAAAATCCACGCACCGATCAAACTCAACAGAAAAATAACCCCGGAGAATATAAACAAAGAAATAGGCGCACTATCGTCATATTCACCTATCGGCATTCTAATCCAGTATTCAGCGTGAGATAGCTCGTTGACCCAAACATACACTCGGTCAGACACTTCCACTTTGACCTTGGTTCCTTCGCCTAAAAAGGCGTTCGCCGCTTCAGTAAATGCCAAATGATCATAGGCGATCTTTAGACCTTCTGGTAACGGTCCCCCGGTTAACCAAAACAACTCCAATTCGGTGGTTTCGCTAAAGCCGACGGATAGATTTTTGGGAATGTCCGTTTGCGAACCAATATATTGCAGTTTAATCTGATTGGTAACCAGATACATAATGGTGCGATTTTTTTGATCTACCACAAAGTGCTGGACGGTCACATAAGAGGTAAATTGACTGATCACTAATAAAATTGCGATCATCAGAGTGTTTCGTCCGAAAAAACTTTTAGGCAGGATACTCAAAACACTCTACTCCTCTTTCAGTATTTGCATAATTTCCTTAAAGGAAAGTCTATTGCCAGCATCAGTTCCAGACAATAAACTATCTGCTAAATCACGTTTGTGCTCATGCAATTTAACAATTTTTTCTTCTATTGTATTCTTGGTAATTAACCGATATACCGTTACTGGCCGTTGTTGTCCCATTCGGTGAGCACGATCAGAAGCTTGATCTTCCACTGCGGGATTCCACCAGGGATCCATATGGAGCACATAATCAGCAGCGGTTAAATTTAACCCGACACCTCCTGCCTTTAAACTAATTAAAAAAACATCACCTTCACCTGCCTGAAAAGCCTGCAAACGCTTTTTACGTTCTTTGCTGGAGGTTGAGCCATCAAGATACTGATAACTAATTCCGTTTGCTTTAAGATGATTTTCAAGAATTGATAAATGAGTAACAAACTGACTAAACACGAGTGCCTTATGTTTATTAGCGATTAAATCTTGAATGGTCTCAGCAAATACCTTTAGCTTTGAACCTTCGATTTTACTTTTAGCAATAGCAAGAGTCGGATGGCAACACACTCGTCTTAATTTAGTTAATTCGGCTAAAATCTGTAAATGCTGAGTACCACTAGCGCCTTGCGAATGTTCTGTTGAAGCCATTTTCTCAATTGCTTGTAAACGGATCGCTTCATAAATGGCACGCTCTTCCAAACTTAGCTCAACATAAAGAACTTGCTCTGTTTTTGCGGGTAATTCTGTTAATACGTCCACTTTGTTTCTACGTAAAATGAACGGCTGTAATAACCGCTTTAAACGTTGTTGAGCATCAACATCCTGATTTTTTTCAATTGGGTTAGCATACTTAAAATTAAATTTTTCACGCGAACCAAGAAGACCGGGATTAATAAAACGAAATAGATTCCACAGTTCACCAAGATGATTCTCTATCGGTGTCCCGGTAGTAATAAGTTTAAAATCACCTTGCAGGTTCATTGCCGCTTGAGAGCGTTTTGCTTGCGGGTTTTTTATCGCTTGGGCTTCATCGAGAATAACAGTGCTCCATGATAAGGATTGAAGCAGTTCAGCCTGGCTTTGCAGCAACGTATAACTACAAATAATTACATCAAAAGGCTGACTGTTTTTAATTAAATGTTCACGGTCACTGGCTTCAAATAACAGCTTTGCATTGAGCGTCGGGCTAAATCTTAAAATTTCATCGACCCAATTTAAACTGACTGAGGTCGGTGCAACCACCAGTGCAGGGCCTTGTGAAGCACGCATTAATAACAGAGCTAACCCTTGAACGGTTTTTCCCAACCCCATATCATCAGCTAAACAAGCACCAACACCCCAATCAGCCAGACGAGCCAACCATTGCACCCCCTGATACTGGTAATCACGTAGTTCTGCTTGAAGTGTTGAGGGGACCGGGTAATTTTTTTGTTGAATATTTTTTAACTCATTAACCTGCTTTAGCCATTTTTTATCTGCTTTAAATTCTTCCTCATCACTCATAAACTCATCGACAATTCCAGCCATTAGATGATTGTATCGATAACCTTCATCTTGAGTTTCACCTAAATGAGATAACGTATCAAACTGTTTTTGAAAATGTTCCGATAGCGCCAAAAACTGGCCATCACTGAGTTGTAAATAACGTCCTATTCTGCTTTTTTGCTGTTGCAGCAGATCTTTCATGGTCAACGTTAATTGCTCATCAATCACAACGTTGGCCTTGACTTCAAACCAGTCACTACGACTACTTACTTCCCACTTTACCGAATGAGGGGTTAAACTTTTAAATTTTTCCCCTTCCGGCCAGCGTAACTTAAATTCACTATCGAGCTTTGACAGCGTTTCAACCAGCTCAAGACAGACTAAAGGTTCATCAAAAATATGCGGCTCATCACTCTGATACGAACGAAATATTGGACATTCTTTTTTTAGTTTTTTCAGGTTGTTCTTTTCTAACTTAAGGTTTCTTTCGCAATGCAGTTTTTCCTGTTTATCATTGATTTCAACGGTAGCCATAATTGTATGATTACCCAACCCCACAGAAAAAGCAGGCCCTGTTTCACCTAGTGGTTTAATAAAAATTTCAACACAAAGTCCTTGTTCATAAGGCGTTAAATAAAGGTACAAGCTACTATCGCTCTCGACTTCTTGATTATTGCTATGTTGGCTTATTGCTTTTATATTAGAAAGAACAGGTATGATTTCACTAACATCTTCTAAGGTTTGGGTCAGTTCAGGTAGCCCTGTTTGAGGAATCATGAGTTGACCATTCAGTAAAGAATATAATTCCAGTTGTTTACGATCGAAATGAGCTATCTCATAACGGTCAGGGCCTTTCTCATAAATCTGCCAATGCAGCTCCGACAGATCTGGTTCAGGCACAAGTGAAATTTTCATTTCGTCTCTGGCTTGGGTAATTTGTAGAGATACATCTACTTTTTGAAGCTCTACAAGATGCCCGGAATAATAGTCAAAAACAATCGGTAACTTTAACAACAAAGGTAAAGCGCGATCTCTGATTAACATCGCTAATGGATAGTCATCCTCAATGCAGTCGATCAGCCCTTTATCTTCATTTGTCAGGCTACTCAAAGATGAACCATTTTCTTTTAATCGTTTTAATGGTATTTTCTTGCCTTTACTCCATACCCCCTTTGCATTTTTCTTTTGCTCTTTCACATAGCCTTCCAGCCTGTCACTCCACCCATCAAATGACACATACCAGGCGAGTCTCATTTCCTGTTGACTAATTACTTTAGTGGGCGATTTTAGCTGGGAGATAAGCTCCAGCATTCTTTGCCAATGTTCCTTAACTGGAAAAATATCACTCCAATCCGCAGCACCTTGGCTTTCAGGGATGTCTGGCCAATTAACGTCAGGGTTCAATTTATTTGCCAAAAGACTCAGCTGCCTGGCCAAGTAAGGATAGTGTTTTTGTTGGCTATAGGTTATAGCAACATGAATGTAATCAACAAAAAAAGGAGGTAGTGTTCTGCCGCACAAATGGTTAACTAACAAAAAAAACAATACACTGACTGGCTCGACTTTATCTTCCTCGCTCATGTCAATAAAACAGTCCTTATTTTTTTCTAATATGTCTAACAAACTACCAAAAGAATTACTAAAACCGGTGAACTGTGGATTAGCCCGAATAAATTGATTTTTATATTTTCTTGCTTGTTTAAGTTGTGCAGCATCACTATTTTTTGTTAAGGAAAAAAGATAGATTGCGCTAAAAACGTTAGGTATTGTAAAATTTTTCTTTTTAGTTATTTTTCTGACCGCGCTGATTGATTCATTATAAAGCTTCAATACTTTGTTATCATGATCAGGTTCATTTTTTAACAAATTACAACTCGCTTGAATAATACCATTAAGATAAGGTAACTGCTGAAAATCGCTGTAATTTGATAAAATACTTAGATCACCCTGAAAAAAATAAAATGGCGCTTTTAGATAACGATAATATTCTATTAACTTTTGGTCACCCAATTTATGTAACTCTGCTCCTAATCCAGTATCTAGCTTGAGAATAAAATCATAGTCAACCTGGAGTTTGAGTAAGCCGACATTCATAAATATTTCTAACATAGAGAGTTGAAATTCTAACGGATATCCAAGAAATGGGTATTGTTGAAAATAACTCGGAAAAAGATCGTGTATATAATTATCATCCGATTTAAATGGAGCATGACCAGAAATAATCGCTTCGACATTATTAACGACCATTTTTCTGTCTTGTGTGAAAAACGAATAATAAAATTCCGATTCAAACCGAATAGATTCATTATTTAAGCTATAACTTCCTCCCCTCCAACTTCGAACCGCTTTTATTTTTTCATCCAGTTTTTCAGGCTCTTTGGCTAATTCTGAAAAAATAAGAAACATTAGCTCATAACTAATATAATATTCACCATAATAACCAATCGTAATGTTCTTTTGTTCTAATAATTCAAGTAAACGACCAATATCAACAGGTTCATCTTTAACCCATTTTTTTTTATAAACACCTGCATGACTTATTAGATCTTGCAATTGAAACCGATTAATTTGATTACAACAGACGACTAACAACTCGACGATGAACTGCTCTTTTTTTGACAGCTTTTTATACTGCTTATATGCTTTCATACTTTTACTGGGAGCATCCATTATTTCGCCAACTCTGTTAAGTCATTAACAAGTTGATTTTTATTTTTCGACTTGACAGCCATAGCATCAAGAATCCCGTACCGCTCAGCTTTTGGTCCAACAATAAAAATTCTGGCAGAATGGTCAACAGTATAATATTCACCTTCTTGTTGATTGATTGTATAGATACCACCGAGGCTTTTTATCAAACCATCAATTTGTGATTTTTCACCGCTGATACCGATAAAATCCTGATGAAAGTAATCAAGATATTGTTTGAGGTGCTCTGGTGTATCGCGCAGTGGATCAACCGACAGAAAAATGATTTGGAATTTATCGCGGGTTGACGGCTCCATCAACTGATACATTTGAGTCATCTGATTGAGAGTGTTTGGACAAACATCCGGGCAATTGGTATAACCGGAAAAAATAAGATTCCAACGCCCCTTAAAATGCTCTGCGTTGAATTTATTTCCCAAATGGTCGATGAGAGTGAAATCGAAAACGGGATTTTTTTTAGGATAAATCAACAATGTTTCGAAACGATTATCGATTTTATTATCGCTGATCATCACGGAATCATCTACCCCTTTGGTATCGCCAAGACCAAGGTAATGTTTAAGATAAAAGCCGCTAACCAGGGCAAAACCGATTAAAATATAAGGAAGTAATTTGTTCATTAATCTAATACCCTAGTCTTCTCTTTTATCTAGTCAAATTAATATCGAAAATAATGATCGACCAACAGCGCAATAAACATTAACAATAAATAGTTGATCGAATACTTAAAAGTATCCATCGCAATTTTTCTCTCATCCGATAATTTTAGCTTTACTGCGTAGGCCAAAAAGATCAACCCCAAAATACTCGACGATATCACATAAACCAATCCCGACATATGAGTTAAGTAAGGCAACAACCCCGCAAAAATCAATAATATTGTATATAAAATAATACTGGTTTTAGTAAATTCGATCCCATGAGTCACTGGTAGCATTGGAATATTTGCCTTAGCATATTCATCTCGCCGAAAAATTGCCAGCGCCCAAAAATGAGGCGGGGTCCAGACAAAAATAATGAGTACCAATAATAGAGCATGGGGGTGAATAGTCCCCGCATAGCCGTCTACGGCAGTCCAACCAAGTAACGGTGGTATCGCACCACTGAGTCCACCAATTACAATATTCTGTGGTGTGGCTCGCTTAAGGTACATGGTATAAACAAATGCGTATCCGACTAAACCAAAAAAAGTTAACAACGCAGTTAATGGATTAATAAAAAAATACAACAAGATCATTGAGCTGATGGATAACACCGCTGCCATTATGATCGCTTTTCGATCATCGATTTTTCCGGTGGCAATGGGACGTTTTAGTGTTCGCGCCATGATCGCATCAATTTTTGATCCACCACATGATTGACCACCGCAGCGCCGCCAGCGGCAAAACCGATCCCGATAGTAGCAATAATTAAAATATTCCATGGCACCATGCCCGGTGTAGCCATAAACATCCCCACCACAGCAGTGACCAAAATAAGTAAAACCACTTTCGGCTTGGTTAATTCGAGGTAATCCCGCCAAGTGGCCTGATTACTGACGTTGTTATCTAACTCAGCCATTTAATTCACCACTTAAGTTATTTTCTTGCTTGTCGCTCATCAGCTGGCCTTGTTTGAACTTCAGTTGGGTCATTAATAATGCCATCACCAATAAAAGTAATGCACCAACACCATTGTGAGCAACAGCGTTATACAGAGGTAATTGAAAAATAACATTAAACACGCCCAGTGACACTTGCACCAACAATAGACCCGCGATCAATCGACCAAAATTTTCTAACAAGCTAGACTCTTTTTGTCTAATCAGCTTAAAACTGAGCATGGCCAATACGATTGTTGTGATTATGGCCCCGATCCGATGGCTGGCATGAATAGCAATCCGCCCGGCAGAATCTAAAATACCAAATTCATAATTTTCAGCGCCGTGCCCCCAAAGAGTAAATCCAGCAACAAAATCGCTGTTTGAAAACCACTCGCCTTGGCAAATGGGTAACTCATAACAAACCATCGCTGCATAATTAGCTGAAGTCCAACCGCCCAAAATTATTTGCAATACAAGGATAGCGGTGGCAAATGTCGCTAACCGCAAGAATCGAGTTTGTAGTCCAAATGAGACTTTGGCTATAAAAACATTTGCATACCTGAGACTTAACGCAGCCAATAAAACTAAAGTCGTTATTCCTCCCATCAAATGCGACATCACAATGCCCGGATGTAATTTCATGGTAACGGTCCACATGCCCAGTGCCGCCTGAAAAATAACTAATACTAACAAGCCAAATGAATGAACTCTTGCCGGGCGATTTTCTTTTTTAAGACTAAGTAACGCCAACCCTAAAACCAATAATCCGAGCGTCCCAGCAAAATATCGATGAACCATTTCTGGCCAGGCTTTTTCAAACTCATAGGGCTGATCAGGAAATGTCTGATTGGCGACCTGGATATCAATATCTTCAGTTGGGATATGAGAAAAG
>JAUUYO010000269.1 GCA_030590405.1 Kangiellaceae bacterium | reverse complement strand
CATGTTGGTAGTGGCCATTATTCATAATAAAATTGACAACTCTTAAGTCGGTTTCATTTCTTTCAATTTGAAAATCTTCAAATTGACTGCTTAATACATCATCAATCGCCATACTGCTAATAAAGTCAGGGATCGATTTTGGTTTAGTGGTTTGACCGGATAAACTGATCGAGTCAGGGTAAAGGGTTATCCTGGTTAACCATAGCGAATCGGTTTTTTGTTCCGATAACGCCCATAAAATTTCACTGTAGGAGGTTATTTGAGTGGGACGCTTATTGGCGACCTGGGACAAAAGTTGTTGACTGGCAATTAATTCATTCTGTTTTCTGACAACTTGTTGTTCCAAACTCAATACGTTTTTTTTCTTTTTATGAGTTTTTTGTGGTTTTTGCAAAGCCCCTTGCACCTTATCGAGTTCTTTTTGATTGTGGCTCAGTTGTTGCTCAAGAATTTTTTGTTGTTTTAGTTGGATAAGACCATAACCGATAAATGCCAAAAAAAAGACCGTGGCGATGGCGGATGCGAATTTAAAGCCAAACTCAAGAGGCTTGGGTTGGTATTGTTTTTGATAAAAATTAACCGAAGGGAGTTGTTTAGTGGTTTGAGCAAATACTATCCCGGCTTCTGCTAAACTCATGTGTAATTGGGTTGGCTGCTCGGTAGAGGTTTTATCGTCATCTGATATCTCATTATTAGTGCTCAGATCAATGCGGTTAACCGGTAATTCGGTGACTTGTTCCAAAGCTTTAACCAGATCGTTATTCCTGGTCTTGCTGCCATCCAATAAGAGTGAGTTAACTGGTTGGCGAAATACCTGGCTAACGCAATAATCTAAGGTTCTTTGAGTTTCTAGTAAGAATTGATCTTGCTGTTGTTGAAAGTCATCACTCTCCAGAGAAAACTCTGATTGATTTTCTGTTGGAAAATACCGCCCTTTAATATGGCGAGTAAAAGCGAGTGAATGATCCACATAAAAATTGTAGATTAAACCTTGCCGATCTTGATCGATAAACCCCATAATTTTACCAGTGGCTTGATCTTCTTCTTTGAGTAGAGCGGCAAAAGTGTGAGCGGCGGCAAGCTCATCGATATCGATGCAGACTAGCTGAAGCGCTGATTCACGAGTAATATCGATCAGGTTTTCAATCAACTGTTTTTCTGTCACCACTGCGGTCAGTTTTTCTGGTTCCTGCGGTTGAGTGTGCGGATAATAATGAGAGGCTAAAATATCATCGAGCGATTGGTCAATTTGATCTTTAATCAGCCATTTTATCCCCTCATCAAGCTCTGATGCTGACATTTTAGGTGGCTTAATATTGAGTGTCTGGTAAAGCTTTCGGGATAATAACCAACGACAGTCCAGTCCTTTGACTTTCGTCGCTCGAAACCATTGACGGCATTCTTGTTGCAGTGATTCAGGTGAGTCATAACTGGTCTGGTATGACTGGATCAGATGAATGCTGTTTGAGCGAAACTCGATCAATAACAGTCTCACCTTACTTTCTGAGAGTGAGGCAATAATTTGCTTATCGGATTGTCGATTCAGTCCCCAGACCATAGCTAACAATTTTCCTGAGTTGTTTGGTCAAACGGATAAAGTTCGGTTTGCCATCGCAGTCGTTTTTATTGTGTGTCCTCAAAAATGAGGTGCTTACTTTGTAAGTGTAGTAAAGAACCTTCAAAAAGGTAGTAAATATTTGAATTAATAGTTATTTTAGTAATTTAGGATGCGTTGTGTTGGGACAAGACAAAAGTAGCAGATCAGCCTACAGAAATGATAAATTTTTAGGTGTGTTGAAGAGGTTGCTATATTTTTAGGATCATTTGGCTTAACTCAGCTATAATCTGGCCAAATATCGGGTAGTATAAGTGGGATCGAACCCCCATTTTGAGTTTAGGAGATTTTTATGGTGTATAAGTTTAAGTTATTTTTAGTTGTTTTTATGTTCACATTAGCAGGGTCTGTTTCAGCTGATCATTTGAATGAGCATAGTGTAGAAAAACGCACCAAGCCAAGTGGTAGTGTTTATGTTGAAGGGGATGATGTGCCGGTATCTAAACCAGCCGTTGTTGCATCAACGGGTTCCCGTACCACAGAAGATATCTATAAAACCAAATGTGCTGCTTGCCATGCTACCGATGCGATTGGTGCGCCAATGTTTGGAAATGCCGCTTCCTGGACTGACCGGATTGCTAAAGGAGAAGAAACGCTGATTAATAATGCGATGAACGGATTTAATGCAATGCCGCCTAAAGGGACTTGTGGCGATTGTTCTGCTGATGAAATAAAACAAACCGTTTTATATATGATTGCAAATAGTCAGTAACTGATCGTTTTTTGATGATTTGATTAAAAAAGGCTGGATATCCAGCCTTTTTTACGTCCAGAGAAAAGTGAGGTTAATCAAATCTTCTCCCATGTTGGTTTGTCTGGTAAAAGTTGGTGCCTCAGGATATAGGGTTTTAGCGGCTTATATTCAACCAATCTCAACTCGATTACGGCCTTGTTGTTTAGCATGGTAAAGTGCTTTATCAGCTCTGCTTAATAATTCTTCAAATGAATCTTGTTCATTTTCTAACTGACTTAAACCAATACTAATCGTCATTTTTATTCCCAATGGTTTGAGATTTTCCATTTTAATGCGCAAGTTTTCGGCCTTGATCCTGGCGTTACCGAGGTCACAATGGCTCAGAATTATCACAAACTCTTCGCCGCCAAATCTGGCTGCAATATCTTCATCTCGATATTCCTTTTTTAGTACTTTCGCCACCGCTTTTAACACCGAGTCTCCGGCCGGATGACCGTGTTGATCGTTGATGGATTTGAAGTGATCGATATCGATCATCATAATGCTGATGGCAAATTGGTGTCTTAGTGCCGCTGAAATTTTTTGTTTAGCCACGTTTAATAGAAAATGGCGGTTATATAAGTCAGTGAGCTGATCATGCAGTGCGATCCGTTCTAATATGTCTTTCTGTTTTTTCATGGTAACGTGGGTTTTAACCCGAGCCGCTACAATCGGAGGATGGATCGGTTTGGTGATGTAATCAACCGCGCCATGGGCAAACCCTTTTTCTTCGTCTTCAACATCTAATCGGGCGGTAATAAAGATAATTGGTATGTGCGATGTGGTCGGGTCGGCCTTGAGCTTTTCGCTGACTTGATAACCGTTCATGTCAGGCATTTCAATATCCAATAAGATCAGGTCCGGTTGCGGGGAGAGTTTGACTTGTTTTAAGCATTGTTCGCCATTGCGGGCCGTTTTTAGATGATAGTTATCCTTTAAACAGGCTGATAATATGGCGACAGTTGTCGCGGTATCGTCAACAATGAGGACCATAGCTTGTTCGTTCATCCGTATGATAGCTCCTGCAAAAATATCTTTAGGTAGATATTGGCCTAATTCCCTACGTTAGACTATCAGTCTAGTTGAAGTTAATGATTTTGCACGTTGATCTTATAACAACATCGCCTGTCGCCTTCTAAAATATACTCAGATCGCTTAATCTGGGTCTGTAACACGGTTTCAAAAATAGTTTGTTCTGAGCGACAGAACTGCTGGCATTGGCTGGCCGCTGAACTAATTGGGCAATGGTCTTCGATCAATAACCAGCCGTCTTCGGTTTTTTCAGTATGAGCCATGTAGCCTTCCAATGAACGTATTTTTGCCAGTTTCTCAAGTTTATCGGCAAGTTTCGGGAGAGGATCTAAAGCGGCCTGATATGCTTGTAGCATATCCTTTTCCCGGTAAATAATAAGTTTATCCACGGCCTTGTCACCGAGTTGCAGCTTCATGTGTTCCAGTAAATTAGCGATTAAGTGAGCGTGTCCATCTGGAAACTGGGTTTGACCTTTAACGGAAATCAACCAGGTTTTTTTCGGTCTTCCTCGTTCGGCTTTTTTAAATAAGTGCTCTATGTATCCTTGTTTTTCGAGAGATTCTAAATGTTGTCTGGCTCCCATTGAGGTTATTTGCATTTGTTGGGCTATCTGGCTGGCGGTTATATTCCCTTGCCGCTTGATTAAGTGAAGAATTTTCACCTGGTTGGTAGCCAGACCTGACTTTTTAGTTTTGGGTGATATTTTGCTGGTTGTCATGGAGTATATTCCAATTAACAAATGAGTCTGAAAGAAGTGGAGTCATTTAAGCCATATTTCTATCGGGTTCAAAGATCTGATTAAATAATTTCCTTCGT
>JAUUYO010000008.1 GCA_030590405.1 Kangiellaceae bacterium | reverse complement strand
GCGCCCACTAAATTATCCACGAAAACTCCAATTTATGTCCTTAATCCGAGGCGATAACCTCAGCCTGGCCTATGGCCCACAGATTTTATTAGATAATGCATCTTTTGTGGTTGAAGAGAACCAGAAGATCTGTCTAATAGGCCGTAATGGTACCGGTAAATCAACTTTACTGAAGCTGATCAGTGGTGAAGTTATGCCCGATGACGGTTTAATTAATCGCTCTCGACACCACCGTATTGGCTTTTTACCCCAAGCATTACCTGAAAAAACAGAACAGTCTATACGCGCCTTTGTTGAATCTGGCTTGGCGGAGGTTAAAAAGGCGGTGGATGAATATCAAGAATTGATTGTTAAAGATCATTTATCACCAAAACTAGAGTCTTTAGAAGAAATCATCAACGCCAATGATGGTTGGACGATTGACCAGCGAGTCGAGCAAACTTTGTCTCGATTATCCCTGGACGGTGAGCTTAAAATGGCCAACCTTTCTGGTGGGTGGCGTCGCCGCGCGGCATTAGCCAAGGCGTTAGTGCAAAATCCCGATTTGCTTATACTGGATGAACCCACTAACCACCTGGATCTGACCAGTATTCAATGGCTTGAAGAGCAATTGCTCAAATTCAAAGGCGCTTTGTTATTCGTGTCTCATGACCGTCATTTTGTGAATAAGGTGGCCGATTCCATTATGGAACTCGATCGAGGGCATTTACGCCTGTATCCCGGTAATTATCAAGCCTATCTCGAACTCAAAGCGCAACAGCTTAAAGATGAAGAGAAAACTAACTCAGAATTTGATAAACGTCTTGTTAATGAAGAAAAGTGGATCCGCCAGGGAATAAAAGCCCGTCGAACCAGAAATGAAGGCCGGGTCAGAGCCCTTAAAAAAATGCGCCAAGAGCACTCCCAACGCCGCAATGTGATTGGTAATGTCAACTTAAAAGCGAGTGTTGCCAAGCAAGGCAGTAAAATTATTGCAAGTATGCAAGATATGCAGGTTGGTTTTGACAAACCATTGATTATGCCGATGTCGTATATTATTCAAAAAGGCGATAAAATCGGTGTTTTGGGGGATAACGGTTGCGGCAAAACCACTTTTATTAAAACTTTTTTAGGCCAGATCCCGCCATGCAGTGGTGTTTTTTCTGCCAGTGAGAATATTGAAGTTGCTTATTTTGATCAGTTAAGAGATGGGATTGATCTGCAAAAAACAGTTTCTGACAATATCGCCGACGGTAAAGATTTCGTACTCATTGATGGACAAGAAAAGCACGTTATCAGCTATATGGCTGATTTTAATTTTACCCCCGATCGAGTGAGAGCACCTGCCCACTCTCTATCCGGTGGAGAAATTAATCGGTTATTATTAGCCAAGCTTTTTACTCGACCTGCTAATCTTTTCATACTGGACGAACCAACCAATGATTTGGATGTTGAAACTCTCGAAATTTTAGAAACCATGTTGGTTGAAATAAGTGCAACGGTCATCATCATCAGCCATGATAGAGCTTTTTTAGATAACTGTTGTAGTGAATTGCTAGTGTTTGACAATCAGTTACCGCCACTCGGTAAGAATTGCGACGATTCATTGAAAGATCTTTACCAGGTAATTGAAATAACTGGGGGTTATCAAGATTGGAAGCGTTATTTTGATGAAATGATGCCAAAAGAAAGTAAAGCGGAACGTAAATCCGCGGCAAAAGGATCTTCATCCAATGATGAAAAGTTGAAAGAAAAAAAGCTTTCATATAAAGATCAAAAACAACTGGATGATTTACCTGTCTTGATCGAAACTCTTGAACAGCAAGTCAATGATTTCGAGCAACAGTTATCTCAGTCTGATTTTTATAATGATGCGGACAAATCTGCTGAAGTACTGGCCCAATTTGAATCGGTTAAAAAGGAGCTAGATGGCGCCTATTCTAGTTGGGATGAATTAGAGGCTAAAAAGGGTTGATTTGAGTTTGGTGCGATTTAAATTCTGTTTGGAGTTTAGCCAGCCAGAGGCGATAATGGTCGACTAATTGAAGATCAAGTCAAAACAGCCTTGAAATATCATTGATTTTGAGGCGCTGGTTTTGAAGTGCTGTTTTTGAGATGCTAACTTTGAGGAGAATGAATGATTAAATTGTATGGTTACTGGCGTTCTACCGCAGCCTATCGGGTGCGGCTTGCACTCAATATTAAGCAGGTCTCTTATTCGCAGCAGTCGGTTCATCTGGTGAAAGATGGTGGTGAACAGTATCAGCCAGAATACCAGTCGCTTAATCCTCAAGGCCTGGTACCGACTTTGGTAGATGATGGTATTGTCATTGGTCAATCTTTGGCCATTTTGGAATATATTGAAGAAAAATATTCACAATATCCACTTTTACCATCAAACGTAGCCGAAAGAGCCATGGCACGCCAATTGTCTCAAATCATTGCTTGCGACTTGCATCCATTGAATAACTTGCGGGTATTACAATATTTGTCTAATCAGTTGAAAGTGAACGATGCTGAAAAGTCACAGTGGTATCACCATTGGTTGGCTCAAGGATTTTCTGCATTTGAACGATTAGTCGCAAAATGGGACTCAAATGGCCCTTATTGCCTTGGTGGGGAACTATCTATGGCAGATGTTTGTCTTATACCGCAAATATACAATGCCGATCGTTTTGATTTTTCAATGGACGCTTATCCAAGGTTACAGGAAATTAACCAAAATTGTCTCAAATTGGCGCGTTTTCAGGATGCTATCCCGGAAAACCAGCCGGATGCTGTTTAACGACCATTGTAAGATATCAATTAAAACAATAATTAAGAAGTAGATTAAATATGTCCATGTTGACCAATAAGCAAAAATTTACCAATAAGCGAAAAATTGCAAGAATCTCGTTGCTAGCCATTTCTATTGCCTGGGCAAATACCGGGCAGACTGCTGATTTTTATCAGGTGATCGATCTTGGAAGTCTCGGAGAGGTGTCGAATGAAAATATAGTACGATCTGCCGAAGCTTTCGCGATAAATAGTTTAGATTCTGTGGTGGGTAATGCCAATGGTGTAGGTTTTACGAACCACGCATTTATTTATCAAAATAATAGCCTGAGTGAACTTGGATTTCTCGATCATTCGGTATATTTTGATGCTACAAACTCAAGTGCGATTGAAGGTTCCGGTGTTAGTTTTGCCTTTGGTATCAATGATGATTTTGCGGTTGGTTATTCGATAGAATCAGAGATTACCCAGATTACCCTGATTACCGCAGATGGTGAGAGTGTTTCGGACTTTATTACCGATACTGATATAGCAGTATATTTTGATACAAATAGTTTAACCATCAACAAAATTCCGCCATTTTTGCCAGGTTCACCGGAAAAAGCGAGAGCTATTGCCATCAACGATAATAATCTGGTGGTTGGTTTTGGAAGTTTTGATCCTGAAGATGGAAACGATGCTGATGACGAACCATTGACAACTAAATATGATCGAGGTTTTTTCTATGATATCGATGCAGATTCGTTAATCAAGGTTAATCCTATCGAAGGAGAAGATGCTCAACTGGGGATCGTATTAAGAGCGGTTAATAATGATGGTTATGCGGTCGGTATTTCGGAAGAGCTTATCGATAATATCAGGACTCGGCAGTTGATTGTGGTTGATGTTAATGACACAGATACGGTAGAAAAAATAGAAATATTTGGAGGGACGCTGCAATTGCCGTGGGCTGTGAATAACGCCAGGAAAATAGTTGGTGGAGCCAGTACCAACGACAGTAGCAGCGCAGTCCTTGAAGCTTTTATTTATGATGTTGATTTAGAAACCGTTACCTCACTTGGTTTTCTCAATGATAATTTTAAGTATTCGGAAGCTTTCGATATTAATGAAAGCGATCAAGTGGTAGGTATTTCTCAATTACAAAAATCACCATCACCAGGATTACCCGGTCTTTATCATGCGTTTCTATATGAAGATGACTCTTTGAAAGATTTAAATAAACTTATCTCCTGTGAAGATGCTTCAGCCTGGCTATTACATGAAGCTCGCTCGATCAACGATTCAGGCGTGATTACTGGAACCGGTATTTTTGAAGGTGAAAAACGTGCTTTTATGTTGATGCCGTTAGTTGGCAATGCGCCAAATTGTGAAGATTCTTCGAGTGGTGGCTCCGTGCCAGTGATTGGACTGTTACTTTTAACGGTATTAAGTATGGTTCGACGCAATAAGAAATAATTGTTAGTTTGCTAATCAAAAAAAGGCAAAAAGAAAGGGCTCAATTTAAGAGCCCTTTCTTTTGTCTATAGATGGTGGATATGCCGGTAGGGCCATATTTGAGAAACCGATTGTTGCCAATCTACATATTTGGATAATTAGGTCCACCAGCACCTTCAGGGGTTACCCAGGTGATATTCTGACTCGGATCTTTAATATCACAAGTTTTACAGTGCACACAGTTTTGCGCATTGATCTGAAAACGCGGATTATTGCCTTCATCATCCAGAATCACCTCATAAACGCCTGCCGGACAATATCGTTGCGCCGGTTCATCAAAGTCTTTGAGGTTGGCTGCTATTGGAATATTGTTATCTTTCAGCCGCAAATGGATAGGTTGATCTTCTTCGTGATTAGTATTGGAAATAAAAACCGAACTCAATTTATCAAAGGACAAAATGCCATCGGGTTTTGCGTAGTTTATCGGTTTGCAAGCGGACGCTTTTTGCATTTGAGAATGATCGGATTTTGGATCGCTTAAAGTCCAGGGTAATAATCCGTTACAGATATTAATATCGATAAAGCAATAAGCCGAACCGATGATATTTCCCCAACGATGTTGAGCCGGGCCAAAGTTTCTTTGCATATGCAGTTCTTTGTAAGCCCAGGAGTTTTTGTAATTGCTGGTAAAGCTATTGAGTTGTTTGATGGCATCTTCATTATTCAATGCTTCGGCAATGCTTTCTGCCGCAATGATGCCCGACTTCATGGCGGTGTGAGAACCCTTTATTTTGGCAAAGTTAAGAGTGCCAGCATCGTCACCAATTAATAGGCCGCCAGGAAATACCATTTTGGGCTGAGATTGTAATCCGCCTTTGACGATTGCTCGTGCGCCGTAAGAAATTCGCTCTCCACCATTTAAGTACTGGCTTATTTTGGGGTGATGTTTATATCTTTGAAACTCATCAAAGGGACTCAGGTGTGGATTGGTGTAAGATAAATCAACAATAAAACCAACAGCCACCTGGTTATCTTCAATATGATAAAGAAAGCCTCCGCCATGACTTTTGGATTCAGACATTGGCCAGCCTGCGCTATGAACGACTTTACCTAATTGATGTTGCTCTGCTGGTATTTTCCAGATTTCTTTGATCCCAATGCCGTAATGTTGTGGCTGTTTGCCTTCATCTAATTTAAATTGAGCAATTAACTGCTTGCCAATATGGCCGCGGCAACCTTCGGCAAATACAGTGTATTTGGCATGTAACTCCATTCCTGGCATAAAACCATCTTTTTGAGAGCCATCTTCTGCGACTCCCATGTCACCGGTTAAAAACCCTTTAACGCTGCCATCTTTATTGAACAAAGCTTCGCTGGCAGCAAATCCTGGAAAGATTTCGACACCAAGTGCTTCAGCTTGTTCGGCCAGCCAACGACATAAATTCCCAAGGCTAATGATATAATTGCCATGGTTGTGCATGGTTTTGGGAACAAACAAATTGGGGATTTTCAGAGCTTTAGTCGCTGATCTCATTAAATATACATCATCACCACTAACCTCGACTTTTACCGGAGCGCCTTTTTCTTTCCAATCAGGGAATAGCTCAGCCAGCGCTTTGGCTTCAAACACCGCACCAGACAGTATGTGCGCACCAACTTCGGAGCCTTTTTCGACCACGCAGATGGTGGTTTCTTTTTGTTGCTCTTTGGCTAATTGAGCGAGTTTGATGGCGGTTGACAGGCCAGCAGGCCCAGCTCCGACGATGACGACATCAAATTCCATCGATTCTCTTTCAATGGTGGCATTATCCATTGTGATTACTCCAACTGATTGTTGATTAAGAACATTAATTGAGATTGCAGCCTATTAAATTAATGTAAATTGCTTTAAGTTAGGTTATTATACTGGTCCAATGAGTTGGATGCCAGTATAGTATACGCCCATGCAGACTAATAGATGTTATCAAATATTCTTATAGATGATACAGCTTTAAAATTGCGGCATTATACCCGATTTTTGTTGACGTTATTGGCATAAAGTAGCAAGATCCTGCTACTTTTATTTATAAACCCACGCCATCATAGGTAGATATATGAAATTACTGGTTACTGTTAAGCGAGTGGTTGACTTTAATGTCAAAGTTCGCGTCAAAGATGATCATTCCGGCATTGAAACCGCGAATGTCAAGATGTCCATGAATCCCTTTTGTGAAATCGCTGTTGAAGAAGCAGTCCGCTTAAAAGAAAAAGGTATCGTAACTGAAATTGTGGTGGCTTCGATTGGTCCGGCCCAATGTCAGGAAACCTTAAGAACTGCATTAGCGCTAGGTGCTGATCGCGCCATTTTAATTAAAACCGATGAAGAAATTCAACCCTTAGCGGTTGCCAAATTATTCAAAGAAGTGGTTGCCAAAGAATCCCCTGATATGGTGATTATGGGTAAACAATCAATCGATGGCGATAATAATCAGTCTGGTCAGATGCTGGCGGCATTACTCGATTGGCCGCAAGGAACCTTTGCTTCAGAAGTCAATATTACAGACGGCAAAGTAGCAGTAACTCGCGAAGTTGATGGTGGATTAGAAACTGTTTCGCTTGATATGCCTGCAATTGTTACTACCGATCTTCGTTTGAATGAGCCGCGTTTTGCTTCATTGCCAAACATTATGAAGGCCAAACGTAAGCCACTAGAGGAAATGACTCCAGCCGATTTAGCTGTTGATATCGCGCCAAGAGTGACCACTTTAAAGGTTGAGCCACCAGCAGCGCGTAAAGCTGGAATTAAAGTTGAGTCGGTTGAACAATTAGTTGAAAAACTTAAAAATGAAGCGAAGGTGATCTAATGTCTATTTTAGTGATTGCAGAACATAATAACTCGGAACTAAATGCTGCCACACTGGCCACTTTAGCTGCGGCAGAAAAGATTGGCTCCGATATCCACATATTAGTGATTGGGAGCAATTGTCAAGGCGTTGCAGAGCAAGCGGCGGCTTGTTTGTCAGTAAAAAAAGTATTGAAAGCCGATGAGACTGCATTAGAACATGCGACGGCTGAAAGCTTGGCGGCCATTGTGGTCGCTAATGCAGAAGGTTATAGCCATATTCTCGCCAGCGCCACGACTTCAGGCAAGAATTTTATACCAAGAGTGGGCGCGAAATTAGACGTACAGCCTATCTCTGAAATTATCGAAGTTGAAAGTGCTGATACTTTCAAGCGTCCGATTTATGCAGGTAACGCAATAGCAACCGTTCAATCTTCCGATTCAGTTAAAGTGATCACCGTTCGTGGAACCGGCTTTGATGCCGCTGATGCGACTGGCGGAAGCGCTACGATTGAAAATATTGACGCAAGCGCTCATATTTCGGCTAATTCTACTTTTGTCTCTCAGGAATTGACTGTTTCAGAACGTCCTGAGTTAACCGCCGCGAACATTATTATTTCCGGTGGTCGAGGCATGCAAAGCGGTGATAATTTTCATCTGCTAGAATCAATTGCTGATAAACTCGGCGCAGCCGTTGGCGCGTCTCGCGCAGCCGTTGACGCGGGATTTGTGCCCAATGATTATCAAGTGGGGCAAACTGGTAAAATCGTCGCACCGGATCTTTATATTGCGGTGGGTATTTCTGGTGCGATCCAACATTTGGCTGGCATGAAAGACAGTAAAGTCATTGTTGCGATTAACAAAGATGAAGAAGCGCCAATTTTTCAAGTGGCAGATTATGGCTTAGTTGCTGATTTGTTTAAAGTACTGCCTGAGCTAAACGACGCGTTATAGTTTAAGTTGAATGGGTAAAAAGGCGCATTGTATGCGCCTTTTTTAGGCAAAAAAAAGCCAGATAAAAAGCATCTGGCCTGGTAAAAGCTAAACTCGGCAGAGATTAGCAGTCTTTAATTTCTTTGGTTATATTCTTATCCACAAAATGCTTCTCAAAACCGTTTTAATCCAAAGACCACTGTTCTAACTTCTAACCACACTTAGAATCACCACAACTGAGACAAGTCATGCAACCATCCATCAATATGGCGGCTTTGGTCATGCATTTCATACACATTTGCGCGCCTTCAGGATAATCTGCGGTATTTCCTGTTTTATCACTTTGCATTGATTCGTATTCAGCACGTTTTTCATCGACCAGCTTTTGTTGGTGTTCATCTAACTCATCGTCAGTTAATAAACCAATCATTCTCAGGTGTGATTCAATCGCATCGCCGATTTCAGCCACCAGTGAAGGCATATATTTTCCACCGGGCTTGAAATAACCGCCTTTAGGATCAAAAACCGCTTTGAGCTCTTCGACCAAAAAAGTGCAATCGCCGCCTTTTCTAAATACCGCAGAAATAACCCTGGTTAACGCCACCACCCACATAAAGTGATCCATGTTTTTCGAGTTAATAAAAATCTCAAAAGGCCTTCTTAATTCATGCTCGGTGCCTTGGTTTAAAACGATATCGTTAATGGTCATATAAAGTGCATGTTCAGAAAGCGGTGTTTTTACTTTATAAGTTGAGCCTAACAGCATTTCTGGTCGTTTGACGCTTTCATGCATTTGCACTATTTCAGCTGATGGTCGTTTTTTTTGTGCTGATTCTGCTGCGTTACTGGTTTCCGGCTCACCGGATTTTTTTACCTTGTAACCAACAATTGCTTGTTTAATGTGTTTTGCCATTTGTTTATCCGTTATATTTTGTTGCAATAGTCATATTCTATTTGCAATGGGTAATCTTTTTCAATCACAGTTTACCGTAGTAACCTTCTTTTAAAGCATCAAAAAGGTTGGCTGCGGTATGAGTTTCCCCATCATATTCAACTTCTTCATCACCTTGTAAATCGATGGTTGAACCATCTTCCAGGGTAAATTGGTAGGTGGTATTTTTAAGATCCTCTTCTTTTACCAAAACCCCCTGGAATGCTTCGGGATTAAAGCGAAAAGTGGTACAGCCTTTTAATCCTTGCTTGTAAGCGTAAAGATAAATATCTTTAAAGTCATCAAACGGAAAATCTGTTGGTACGTTAGCGGTCTTAGAGATCGAAGAATCGATCCATTTTTGAGATGCCGCCTGAATATCAACATGCTGAGTCGGAGTAACCGTTTCAGCGGTGATAAAGTAGTCGGGAAGCTGCTCACCTTGTTTGTCAGAAAAAGGCATTGCTTTGGGGTTAACCAGAGCGCGATAAGCTAATAATTCAAAAGAAAAAACATCAACTTTTTCCTTACTCTTTTTTCCCTGACGGATCACATTGCGAGCGTAGTGATGAGCAAAACTTGGTTCAATACCGTTACTGGCGTTATTCGCCAATGACAAAGAAATCGTCCCAGTCGGCGCAATTGAGGAGTGATGAGTAAATCGAGCTCCCTGTTTGGCTAACGCTTCAACGAGTTCAGGTTCAACCTTGGCAATCTGTTGCATATAACGGCTATATTTAGCATGCAATACTTTGCCTTTAACGTTATCGCCAACTTTAAAGCCGTCTTTTAACATTTCGGGTCTTTTATGTAGCATCTCGCCAGTTACTTTAAAGTCTGCCTCCATAATCGGTGCGCTGCCTTTTTCTTTACTGAGTTCAAGCGAAGCTTTCCAGCCTTCTACCGCTAATACGCGGGTCACCTGATCGGTAAAATCGACGGACTCTTTTGAACCATATTTTTCACACAACATGGTTATGGTAGAGCCTAATCCTAAGTACCCCATACCGTGACGACGCTTTGAATTGATTGCTTCTCTTTGGCCAATCAGTGGTAAGCCATTTATCTCAACTACGTTGTCTAACATACGAGTAAATATTTTCACCACCTTTTTGAATTTACTCCAGTCAAATTCCGCTTGCTCAGTAAACGGGTTATCAACAAAACGAGTCAGATTGATTGAGCCTAATAAACAAGAACCGTAAGGAGGTAGCGGTTGTTCGCCACATGGATTGGTGGCGCGAATATTTTCGCAAAACCAGTTATTGTTTTTATCATTGACCTGATCAATCAGGATAAATCCCGGTTCAGCAAAATCATAAGTGGATGACATGATCAAGTTCCACAGTTTTGATGCTTTAATTGTTTTATGCACCCGACAGGCAACTTGACCAACATCATTGGTGATATATCCTTCAGTCACTGGCCATTCACGCCACACCACCTGAGAACTATCATTAATATCGACATTGTCCAATTCAATTTCTTTATCGGCAAGAGGAAAGGTTAATTTCCAATCTTCATCTTTGATCACCGCTTGCATAAATTCATCAGTAATTAACAGTGACAAGTTAAACTGACGAAGTCTGCCATCTTCTCTTTTAGCTCGAATAAAATCTAATACATCGGGATGGCTAATATCAAAAGTTGCCATCTGGGCGCCGCGACGTCCACCAGCCGATGAAACGGTAAAGCACATCTTGTCGTAGATATCCATAAAGGATAATGGGCCAGAAGTATAAGCGCCTGCACCAGACACATAAGCATCTTTAGGTCTTAAGGTTGAAAACTCATAACCAATCCCGCAGCCGGCTTTTAAAGTAAGTCCCGCTTCATGGACTTTTTCCAAAATGTCGTCCATCGAATCGGTGATGGTGCCAGATACGGTACAATTAATGGTCGAAGTCGCGGGTTTATGTGCCAAGGCACCAGCATTCGACATAATGCGACCAGCGGGAATGGCGCCATGTCTTAATGCCCAAAGAAAGTCCTTGTGAACTGACGCTTGTTTTTCCTGATCTTCTACTTCGGCTATCGCTTTGGCTACTCGTTGGTAGGTTTCATCAATGGTTTTATCAACGGCTTCACCGTCTTTGCTTGTTAACTGGTATTTTGTTTGCCAGATATCGACGGATGTATTTTGAAAATCGATTTGGAAAATTTCAGGTGTTTGTGTGTGCTTTAGTGATGCTGTCATTAACAGTTTCCCTCTGAATTTCATATCCCGAAATGATTGGTTTAAAGCCCAATAAATCGAAACTTATTCTAATTTTTGTTTAAATACTGTGGTGGTTACACTTTTATGGTTGCTCGAAAAAATCTTGCCCCCATACGCGTTTTACGGCTCGTTTTGAGTCGTAGTAAAAACAGGTCGTTTTTGAACTTTTATGGATAACTTTGTTAATAACCAGTGAATAAATAGCGTTAAAAAGAGTGGATAACTAAATTTCTTTAGAAATCAAACATATACTATATCTGGTAGTTACATCGCTAATGGATACACAATATATAGATGAAGCCGGTTAATGTAAAGCATAATATAGGAAATTTCCCTCAAAAAAAGTCCGAATAAAACTGTTTTTTTGAGCGAGCCTTAAATTGCTTGGCTTGTAGCTGAATGGACTCATTTAGACCATCAAAACTCTCTGTTGGCATGCCTGTTTATCGATGGAGTTGGAGAGCTTTTTTGTTCGTCTCAACGGAGAATTTTTGTTTAATATTTTGCGCCAGTGTTTTGTGCAAATCTCTCATAAGATGTTACCTGACAATCAATAAAATGCTAAAGTGCGCCTTTCATATTCTCGGACAGGCTCCTAGGGCCATATGAAGTCCTGGATTAATTAGAGGCGTCAAATGCAAGCAGTTCAGGTGGTACTTAAATTCGGTGGAAGCAGCGTTGCCGAAGTGGCCCACTGGCAAACCATCGCGGATCAAGTGCAACATCATTTAAGCAACGGGCGTCGTCCCTTGTTAGTACTATCGGCGTTAAAAAATGTTTCTAATTTATTGGAGGCTTTGCTTCATCAAGCTTTGACGGGGGGGCATCCACTTGCCATTGCTAATCTTAAAAAACGCCACCTGGGCTTTGCCAGCCAATTGGGACTCGATCTCAATAATCAGCTGAACCCCTGGTTCGAGCAGTTAGAAGTCGATTGTTTAGCGATTTATCAGGCCCAACATATTAGCCCTAAATTACATGCCAAAGTGTTGGCTACTGGAGAGTTGTTATCAACGACCATTGGTTCAGCGTTTCTTAGTTGGCGAGGTTTTGATGTGCTCTGGCAAGATGCCCGTGAGATCTTAAAATCAAATAATCAACAAGATCAATGGCATCATTATACCAGCGCTGTTTGCGATTATCGATATGATGCGCAGATTTCAGCGCAGCTAAATGCCAGGAGTCAAGGGCGGCAGACCATTATTGTGACTCAAGGTTTTATTGCTTCTGATCTTGCGAAGGATACTGTTTTATTAGGCCGGGAAGGTTCAGATACTTCTGCCGCTTATCTGGCTGCAATATTAAAAGCGGAGCAACTCGAAATCTGGACTGATGTGACCGGAGTGTTTAGCGCTAATCCAAGAGAAATTTCGGGGGCACGCCAGTTGCCCAGGCTCAGTTATCAGCAAGCGCTTTTAATGGCGCAGTTTGGCGCGAAGGTGTTGCATCCTAGAGTGATGCAACCAATGGAAGAAAATCAAATTCCGGTAACGGTTCGATGTACGAGTCAACCGGAGCATCGAGGGAGTTTGATCAGCAATCAAGGTATGCCTGAAATATCAGTTAAAGCGGTTGTCTATGAAGCTAATACCTGTCAAATTATAATCTCTGATTTAAGTTCAAAGTCGCGTTTAAAATTGATCAACGACAAATTATCTTCGTTGGGATTTGACATATTGTTGACTGCTGAGATTAAAGCTCAAAACCACTTAATATTAAATTACACCAATAGCGATAAGATTCAGCCTTCTGAAAAAGTGCTTTGCGAACTTTTCTCAGATGACAATATAACAGTGAATATAAACTATGCCTTAATAACCCTGGTTGGAGAAGCTGCACAGCAAAACTGGATAGAGGAGGCTATTCATTGGATTAATCAGTTGGTGAGCGAAAGTCAGCTCGTTTTTTACTCTAGTGAAGATAAAACACGGCTGAGCTTGCTGGTCAAACCAGAAAGGTATTTACAACTTAGCCAACAGATCCATCAAAAGTTGATTAGTTAAGATTTCCAGTGAGGGGGGTGAATGTTTTCTACCATTGGGAAAAGTATTCTGATTTCAGTTGGGTTTCAAGCTCAGGATGCCGATCCTGACTTCCTTATAAATAGCTGATTAGACAAGCCGTTTTCTGGCCTAACGAAATATTCTCTCCTGACAATTAAAATTCTTGGCTGTTATGGCGAAAAGCTATTTTTATGCATATACTTTTAACGAACACAGAACCTTAACGAACACAGAACTAACTGAGTGGGTTATATCTGTGCGCATCGAGTCCCTGTGAGTATAGGATTTCAATTAATCATAAGAAAGTGCCGGGTAATTTTGTGAACATAGAAAATATTCAACTGGGCAAGGAAATTTGCAAGGATTTTACCAGCAGGCAGGCCCATGCTGTGCAAACATTGGAAAATCTTCCGGTAATTGTTAAATATATACCTAACTGCGATATTAGCTCTGAAAAATACCGACAATTCAGAAATGATTATACCGCCAGCCTGAATCTATCTTTACATAATTCGGATATCTTAAAACCTCTTGATTTTGTTTATTCAGATACGCAAGCCTATATCGTGTATGAGTCGTTTGACGGAATTTCGTTATCGGATTTGATCGAAACAATAAACTTGAGCATCACAGAGCGGTTAAAGCTTTCGTTAAACATCGTGGAAGCTTTGGGATACATTCATCAGTCGGAAATCATTCATTGTAACCTGACGCCATTTAATATTCTGGTCAATCCCAGCGATTTTTCTGTCAAACTAACCGGATTATATTTTGCTCAATATCGGTACGATGATAATAGGTTAAATAATTTTATCGATTGTGAGGGGATACGTCTAGCGTATATTTCACCAGAGCAAACCGGCCGATTGAATACACAAGTTGACTATCGAAGTGATTTTTATTCGCTTGGCGTGATTATGTATCAAATATTCAGCGGTGGTCTACCATTTAAATCCAATGATCCACTTGAAATCATTCACGGACATATTGCACGGCAACCAAAACCCATTGATGAGTATGGTTTTACCCAGTGCCCTTTTCAGCTATCAAAGATTATACTCAAACTACTTGAAAAAATGGTCGTCAATCGTTACCAGAGTATCTCAGGAATAAAGCAAGACTTGAAAAACTGCCTGTCACAGTTGATAGAAAAAAATACTGTTATTCCTTTTGAACTTGCCAGCTATGACTTTTCTACCTTGTTTACTCTACCTGGAGGACTGTATGGACGTAAATCCGAATTGAGCAAAATAGCCAGGCAACTTGAGAAAACCAATAAAGAGAGCGTTTGTTTTTTTAACATCTGTGGCCATGCTGGTATCGGCAAAAGTGCTTTAATCAATGAAGCTCTACAGCAAAGTAAAAAGAATCTACTCTATTTTAGCGGGAAATATGGGCAGTACGATAAAAATATTCCGTTTAATGCATTTGTTCAGGTTATCGAAAAAATAATTGATTTTTTACTTGGTGAGTCAGAAAAATCATTTAATGTTTATCGAAAAAAAATCATTGATAAATTAGGTATTAATACCGGTATTATTACTGAGCTGGTGCCTGCAATGGAAGCTATTGTCGGCAAGCAGGAAAAGCCTCTGGCTCTAGGTATTGCCGAAACAAAAAATCGCTTGCAGTCTGTTATATCATCTTTCTTTTCGATAATTGCTCAGAGCGAGCGGCCCCTTATCATCATACTCGATGACTTGCAGTGGAGCGATAGTGGTTCGGTTGACATGTTGCAATACTTATTTGACAACAGGGGAGCAATCGGAAATATATTAATTGTATCAATTTGTCGAGACGATGAAGTACAACGGAACTCTGGATTTGAACACTTTTTGAAAAATATCGGTCTACTCCATGGTTATGAAGCCGTGCGTGTTGAAAAGTTGAAGCCTGAAGATGTAACTCAAATACTTGTTGATACACTACATACTTCCCCGGGATCCTTGCAGCAACTATCGAATTATATCTATCAAACCAGTGATGGTAATCCGCTTTACATAAAACAGCTTTTATCAAAGCTGTACAGGGAAAATGTCATCTGGGCGGATACGGAAAAACAAGTTTGGCGATGGGACGTTAAGTCGCCAGTTTTCAATGTTCAGTTGAAAAGTTTTTCCGATATAATACAAGGAAAGCTTAAGCAACTGTCTGAGAGGCAAATGATAACCTTACAGCATGGTTTGTTTTTGGGAAGTTTTTTTACTATTCAAGATTTAGCATTGGTAATGTCGCTTACCGAAGACCAAGTGTTGCGACTAATTTCACCGCTGGTGACTATGGACATACTGGTCAGTCATGGTGATGCATATCGCTTTAAACAGGATCGAACTCAACAGGCTGTTGCAGAATTACTTTCAGATAAGAATAAAGAGAAAATCCATCATACCATTGGTCATCAGCTGCTTAAATGTTTGCCAGAAGCAAGAAAAAAGGCCTATTGCTTAGAGATAACTAATCATCTAAACCTTGCACTTGCACTGATAACCGAAGAAGATGATTTGGAAGGCCTGTTAGATTTAAACTGTCAATCAGCGTTAATGGCGTTGAATAATAGCTCTTATCAAATCGCGCTTTTGTATTCGGAAATGGCAAAAAAAATATTTGAAACAGTCAAAGTCGAAGTGCAAAAAAAATACCAGTTCGATGTTCTTATAACACTTGCCCGTTGTCAGTATTTGAATGCTCAATATCAGTATTCAAAACAAACTCTGAACGATTGTTTTAGCATATCCAACACATTACAAAAAAAATGTATAACTTATGCAATCTATAAAGATGTCATTGTAAGCGGCGGTAAAAACTTTGATGAGGCGGCTAATTGTGGTGTCGACATTCTCATTCAGGCAGGAATGGATGTCTCACAAACTATGAGCGAACTCAACCAGCAGAACGTTAGTCTTCGAGAACGAATAATACAGCAGCTCCATGGTCGTAAGCCAGAAAAGTTGCTGGATTCCGGAGAGATTCAAGATTCAGGGAAACGCCAAATGCTTGGATTGTTGGCAGGAGTATGGGAAGCTGCTTATTATAATGCTAACGAGCCATTAATGAGCTACACGACTCTCATCAGCGTTTCTATTTCGATAGAGTACGGTAATTGCTCAGAATCTGCTTTTGGTTATGTTTTATACGGTATGCTATTGACACAAACTGGTGAATATCAGCAAGGCTACAATTTTGGTGAGCTTGCGATTACTCTCAATAAATTTTATGACGACCGAGTCATGTTACCAAAAATTTCAAACCTGTTTTGTAATTATATCAGCTTTCATATTAAGCCTTTTTGTTTTTCTGCTGACTTATATGAAAGATCTTCAGCTATCGGCCAGCAAAATGGTGATTACCTGTTTGGTTTATGGGCGAGTTTTTTTGTGTTGTGGAGTGATTTTCTTTGTGGTAAAAGCCTAAAAAAAATTAGTGAAAAATCAGATAAGCTCCGAAGGTTTATAGAGCAAACTCATGATACAAAAATGATTTATGCCTATGAAACATTGAATAGTGTAATAAATGCTTTGTATTCAAATGACCTTCAAAGTAAAGTTTCTTCAGAATATATAAAGCATTTAGATTATTGGCAGGAAAATAACTTTATTCCGGCTATCGCATGGCAAGCAATATTGCTCGGGCAGTATTATTGTTTTAGTGGGGATTTTACGAAAGCTTACGAATTACTCGATCAAAAAGACCTGATGGTGACATCTGGTATAGTTATGTTTCCGCACAGCCAGTACGGTTTTTATCATGTACTCGCATTGTTAAAATTATTAAATAATAAACAATTAAAGGTAACATCAGAACGGACAAGTATCATTGAAAAAACGCTCAAGCAAATTTCTCACTGGGCATCATTATGTCCTCAAAATTTTTTATATCAACAATTATTACTTCAGGCTGAAAAATATCGATTGGACGGTAGTTTTTGGGAAGCGTCCAATATGTATGACCAGTGTATCTCTTCCGCTAAGCAGAATGATTTGGTTCAAATAGTCGCTTTGGCGCAGGAGTTAGCGGCCGATTTTTGGGCAAGTAATAATAATCAGCAATTAGCCGAATATTTTTCAAAATCTTCAGTCAAATCTTATACCCGGTGGGGAGCTTTTAGTAAAGCAAAAAAAGCAACGACTTTTTTAGGTAGAGGTGTATCTAGTGAGTTACAAACGGGTAATGACACTATAGCTTCTATCACTAACCAGAGTGATTCAAATCTTGATATCAGTTCGATATTTAATTTTACGCAGGAAATTTCTGGAGAAATTAACAGGGAACGGTTGTTGGAGACGACCATGAAAATTTTTATTGAAAATGCCGGAGCTGACAGAGGTGTGTTAATAGAAGTTAAGAACGAGCAACTTTTTGTCGTTAAAGTTGCTGAATTCAGGAACTATAATAAAGTGACTGATGTAGGGGGGAAGTTAGAAGCGTTCAAGGCTATACCCTCCAGAGTGATTCATTACGTTGAAAGAACCGAAAAAAAATTATTATTAAAGGACGCTATGTATCATGCCGAATATAGGAAAAATAGTTATATTCAAGCAAACAACATTCGGTCCATTCTTTGTTTACCCGTGCTCTATCAAGGTAAGCTTCACGCGATTTTATATCTTGAAAATAAATCAGTCAGTGATGCCTTCGACAAAAAAAGAACTCATGTGCTTGATATTTTGGTCGCACAGTTAGCAATATCATTGCAGAATGCTCGCCTGCATGAATCGTTGCAATTAGAGTTAAAAAAACATAAGGAAACGGCTGAAAATTTACTAATCAGTGAGAAAAGATTTCGGTTGAGCAATAAATATTCCAAAGTTGGATCGTGGGAATGGGATATTGTCAGTGGTAATGTTTTTTGGAGTGATACCATTTCTACAATGTTGGGGTATAAAACTGACAAGTTAAAGGTTACGATTAACGAATTTGTTGAATGTATTTTTCCTGATGACAGGGAGAAGGTACAGCAAGCCATACAAAAATGTTTTGAAGGAAATGTATATCGAGTAGAGCATAGGGTTATGTGGCCTGATGGTTCGGTCCGTTGGGTGGAAGAGTCCGGCGATGTGATCCGGGATGAAAAAGGAGACCCCATCAGTATGCATGGAGTCATCAAAGATATCACAGATCTTAAAATGGAACAAAAACAGCGTCACGATGTTGAGAGGCAATTACAACAAGCGCAAAAAATGGATGCTTTGGGGAATTTAACGGGGGGAATTGCCCATGATTTTAATAATGTGCTTGGCATTATATTGGGGTATTCAGAGTTACTGGCTGATAAGTTGGCAGAACAACCCACATTGGAAAAATATGCCAGACAAATATTAAATGCCAGTGAGCGAGGCGCTAAACTAACCCAGAAATTATTATCAATAACCCGTAAGCAAAGCGTCGAAGTGGTTAAGCTTGATATCAACACTTTGTTGAGAGAGCAACAGGATTTACTGCAAAAAACACTAACCGTTAGAATCGAGTTAGTTTTAGAGTTAGACGAAAAAATCTGGCCTATATGTTTGGACCATAGTGACTTACAAGATGCGATCCTCAATATAAGTATTAATGCCATGTATGCAATGAAAGATCAAGAAAGTGGGGCAAGATATACTATTCGAAGTTGTAATGTTACGCTTAGTCGATTGGAAGCAAAGTCTCTAGCATTGGAAAAAGGAGATTATGTCCAACTTGCTTTTATAGATACAGGTTGTGGTATGGATGACTCCACACGAGAAAAAATATTTGAACCTTTTTTCTCAACCAAAGGTGATAAGGGAACTGGTCTTGGGCTCTCGCAGGTTTATAGTTTTGTGAGGCGAGCAAAAGGTGGCATCGATGTGTATTCTAAATCCGGTCACGGAAGCCGCTTTATGCTATATTTTCCACGTTATATCGATAATGCTACGACCGGATCAAAGTTGACTCATAATTATGTTGATTTAACAGGAACTGAAAATATTTTGGTTGTTGATGATGAAGAGGCATTAACTGACTTGGTTGCAGATTTGTTAAACGAGCAAGGGTACACGGTTTTTTGTGCACAAAACTCTCAGCAGGCGCTGCATATTATCGAACACGAATCTATCGATCTCATGTTATCTGATGTGATTATGCCTGAGATGAACGGGTTTCAATTGGCGGCAGTTGTGCAAGATAAATATCCTTCGGTAATTGTCCAACTTGTTAGTGGTTATGTGAATGAAGAGAATATGGGTTTTGTTAATCAGGAGAAGCATAAACAACTTATTCACAAACCATATAATTCAAAGGTGTTACTCGAACGCATAAGATCCTTGCTTGATAATAAGAAAAGCGATAAAGAAAAATTAGAAAAATAAATCTGTTCAAAAAAGACTGTCATTGAAAATTATCTGGCATAAAGGGCTGGTATTTCCGAGTCATTGTTGATTTTTTCCTGAGACGTTAATTCATGAACCAATAATTCTAAGTCTGATTTCGATAAATTACATTGATAGTAGGTTTTATTCGCCGCGTATCTTTGTAATTCCAGCTGGTTTAATTTATCAATCAGGTTCTTATCTTTAACTTGACTCATCAAATGTCCTAACGAATGAATTGGCGTTGTCGTCAGGCTTGAACTCCATTCTAATAAGTCTGTTTCTATATTTTCGATTTGATTGAGTTTGATCGCTTGCATAAGATTTTTAACCACAGCCGATTGAGAGTGTGCTTTCTCGACTTGTTGTACCTTTCGCTTTTGTCCTTGCGGCGAAGGGTGAGTGCTCTTCTTAAAATAAGCCAACAAGGTCAATAGCCACAGAACTAAAATGCCGGCTGCGGTGGTTTTCCAAAATAGCGTTTGAGAATCATCAATAATGGTTTTTGTCTCAACCGTTGGGCCAATCATTTGTGGCGGTTGGGCATTGCTCGATGTAGTTTCTGCGGGCAAAATATTAAATGTTCTGGCCGCTATAGTTGCTGTTTTTTCGATATTATTTTTTGTGTCCCACCATTTCATTTGTATTTCTGGAATGGTGATTTCCCCTTGTTTAGATGGAATCACCGCTAACTTTTCTACACGTTGACCTAAGATCCCTTTGCCATTAACTTGGCGTTCTTTTTGCGGGGCGTCCGGATACCATTGTAATCCATCAACCTTGGGCAATATTATTTCTGGTAGTTGCGATTCGCTGAGTCCTTGAGCGTATAATAACAAGGTCCAGGTGACAGGTTCACCAACCGTTAGCTCACCAGTTGTGTTGGACCATTTGTCGGCCAATACAACTTCGGAGGCCGGCAGCCAGGGACTCGATGCCGCAAGGGGCTGCGGAATTACTTTTAACTCAATTTTTTTGCTATTAACGCTGATCGGACGAGTGGTATTCAAAAATCGATTTCGATTGGCTTGACTGGGATCGTTGACATCCGCGGTAAAATTAATCGCGTCAATATTTAATTGGCCGCTTTGTTGTGGAAATATCGCGTAGCGTCTTTCTGTGACTACGTAGCGAGTGTTTTCAATCATCTTATCGTATTGAATGTCGTCACCGAGTTTTTCAATAATGCTATCACCTGCGGTTGGCTCGGTGAGTCTGGCATAGTGAGTATTGACTGCTCTAAACAATTTAACCGTGAACAATACTTGCTGCTGAACATAAATTTGTTGTTGATCTACTGAGGACTCAAGAAAAATGGCCTTTTTTTGCCCATTAAGATCCACTCGGTCATTGGTATCTTTGATCATTAAAGTGATTGCGGTAGTTTGCTCGTTTCCTACTGCGATAGGGGGAATAGTTATGCGACCGGTGGTCAGTGTGCTCAGTTTTATTTTCCAGCCTTTTATGATACTACTGCGACCATTTACATAGCTCATTTGTTGATACTGGCTATTAGAAATAATCGTAAATTCTTTGGGGATCAGTGACAGGTCCGGTTGCTCACCGGTGTCTTCGTCGACTTGAAGGGTTAATAAAAAACTTTCACCCGCGTGGATCTCGGTACGGTCAATTGATTGTGTCAGCTTAGCATTCGCGCTAAAGGGCAATATTGATAGCAAAGCCAGGCATAAAAATAAATTTATCTGGGTTAACATTTTTTTGCATTCAATTGAGTTTTTTGGATTCATATTGTTCACCAGATTTTCTTTTCTTTTTGTTGGCGGCCACGGCGTTGGTATTCACGATACATCTTGCGACGGAGTAAGCCTCCTGGATCATCAGGGATTTTTTCCAGCCAATGTTCTAATGCCTGGTCTTTTTCATTTTGATCTCGCTGATCTTCGGACAGTTGCGCCTGTTTATCTTCGGCCTTTTTATCAGATTCTTGTTCAGACTGTTGCTCTGATTCTTTTTGCTCAGAATCTTCCTTTTGCTCAGAATTTTCCTCAGAGTCCTGTTCGGATTTTGAATCAGAGTCCGATTCTTGCTTGTCTTTATTTTCTTGATCTTGATCTTGATTTTCCTGATCTTTTTTCTCTTGGTCCTGTTTTTCTTTTTCTTGTTGTTGCTTTAACATTTCTTCTACTATTTTTTTGTTAAATAGGGCATCTTCATGATTGGGGGATTTTTCCAGTACTTGATTATAACTATCGAGCGCTTGTTGAAATTGCTGCGCCTTAGCCAGACTATTGCCTTTATTGTATTTAGATTCAACATCATCCCGCTTGGAAAACTGTAACGTGGCTGCGTCAAAGTCGCCTTTTTTATAGCTGGAAGCCCCCTGCCATTGATTATTTTCAAATAGCTCGGCAGCTTTATCAAAATCTTGCTCAACAAAGGCTTTGCTGGCCTGCTGGTCGTGAGTCTTCCACAAGTCATCCCAGACATTGGCATTGGCGTGTTCGGACATCATTGCTAAGAGCAAAAAGATTGAAAATTCAAAGCGGAGGTTCATTTTATAATCGCTCCATCATTTGGCCATCGGTTCGACGCAGCAGTTTAAAAAACATCAGCAATAAGATTAACCAGCTTATCCAATAACCATCATCAATCCAGCGACTAATTCGTTGGTCTGATTCTGAAGCATCTTCATTGGCATCCATATCAAGTATTGACAAGATAAAATCAATGTCATCGGCGTTAGCTGAAAGCTCAACATATTGCCCGTTGCTACTTTGACTGATTTCTTTTAAGTTGTTGGCGGTTAATTTGGGTAAAATAATATTACCAGCAGTGTCTTTTAAAAATCCATTATTATCCGGCAGCGGGATCGGCGCGCCTTGCTCTGTGCCGATTGCCAGTATCGAAAGTAGGTGATTAGTGTTACCAATCGATTGTTTGATCAGATCAATATATTGTTTTTCAAGGCCATCGGTGATCCAGATAATTTGCCCTTTCGGTTGTTTGGCATTTTCTAATAAGGTGATTGCTTTGTCGATCGCGATATCTGGGCGGCTGCCTAATACTGGCATCAGACTGGTTGATAAAGTCGGCACCATCGCGGCAATGGTATTGGCATCGGAGGTTAGCGGACTAATAATAAAAGCATCACCAGCGTAAACGACTAAACCAACGGTACCTTCATTATTTTTTTCCAGCAGATCCATTATTTTATGTCTGGCTCGATCAATTCGAGCCGGTTTGATATCGGTCGCATCCATCGACAAAGACAGATCTAGCAAAATCACGCGTGCATTTTCCGCCTGAAAAACTGGCACGTTTTTTTGCCTAAACGTTGGACCGCTTATAGCAAAAATAATCAGGCAGGCAATGATGCCTGTCAGCCAAAAACTCAGATAAGATTTTTGTTTTTCACCGGACACCATCAAAAACTTAAGCAGGTGAGGGGAAATCACATTTTGCCAGGAAGATTGTTTTTTGGCTAACTGACGAAAGCTATATAAAGCAATAACAACCGGGATCAACAGCCATAATAATTCAGGTCGTAGTAAGTGTAATTCAGAGAAATCAACGGGCATGATTTTCTCCTGAGATGGCACTTCGTTGCGCGCTTTGAGTGGTCGATTTTTCAGGGCGACTGTTCGTCGCTCGAAGCTGCACACTAAGTAAATTTAATATCATGGGTAACACCAAAAAAGCCAAAGCAAGCAACAGTGGCCAATAATACAGCTCGGTGACCGGTCGATAGATTTCCGGTTTATCTTCAACCGGCTCTAACTGATCCAGTAGAGTGTAAATTTGAGCCAGTTCTTCGCTACTTTTTGCGCGGAAATATTGGCCGCCGGTATATTTAGCTACGGCTTTAAGAGTGACTTCATCTAACTCTGCCGAGGGGTTAAAAGTTTGGGTACCAAACAGTAGTGAACGTCGGGTTTGTTTATCTGCGCCTACCCCAATGGTGTAGATTTTGATCCCGGCATGTTTGGCTAATTTGGCGGCCTCGATGGGATCGAGTTCACCAGAATTATTTCGACCATCGGTTAACAGGATCAGCACTCGATTCTCCGCTGGTCTTTCACGCAGGCGTTTAATCGACAATCCGATCCCGTCACCGATGGCTGTTCGAGATGCGCCAGCTAAACCGATTGCTGTTTCATCCAACATAAACTGTACAGTTTTTAAATCGAATGTTAGAGGCGTTTGCAGGTAAGCTTTTTCGCCGAACAAAACCAGACCTAATCGATCGCCTTCACGTTTTTTTATAAATTCTGAAATAATTGATTTAACTACCACTAGCCGATTTGCAGGTCTGCCGTGCAGTTTTAAATCTTCTTCTTCCATGCTGCCGGAAATATCAATACTCAATAATAAATCACGACCGGTGGTGGGCAGTTCGATAGGCTCATCAATCCATTGCGGGCGAGCACAAGCGAACACTAGTGCGATCCATACAATAAAGCTGAGTAATTTTTGAAACAATAATTTTGAATCTGATGATTGTTGTTTTTGCTGGAGATTATTCCAGTTAGCAAACATCGGAGTTCTTATTGCCGCCAATTGAGGTTGTTTAGCTTTGCTGAAAAACCAGATGATGAGCGGAATGACGAGTGCTAACAATAACCAGGGATAAAGTATCTGGATCATGAAATACCCCTAGCTTGAGACAACTGCGAGTTGGCTGGCTTGATCTTTATTGCGTTATTTTTTGCCGCGTTGCGAATGATAGTTTCGATACATTTTTCACTGGATGATAACAGTCGCAACCAGTCCTCTTTTGTAATCTGTGG
>JAUUYO010000226.1 GCA_030590405.1 Kangiellaceae bacterium | reverse complement strand
GGCAATATGGTTTCCAATACTTATACCCTTAATTTTAGTTTTGGATCTGGGATAACTGTTCCAGGCACCGGAGTGTTACTTAACAATGAAATGGATGATTTTTCAGCCAAGCCAGGTGTGCCGAATGGCTATGGTTTATTAGGCGGTGATGCAAATTCAATAGAGGCGGAAAAACGTCCGCTAAGTTCAATGACGCCCGTATTGGTGCTCAACAAAAATGAACCATGGCTCGCAACAGGAAGCCCTGGTGGCAGCCGCATTATAACCATTGTGTATAATTTTCTATTAAACAAAATGGTCCACAATATGAATATTGCGAGTGCAACGGTCGCACCACGAATACATCATCAATGGTATCCAGAAGTGCTCATGTTGGAAAAAGGATTTCCACTTGATACCACAAAGATCTTGCAGCAAAAAGGACATGAAATTAAGTTCTATAATCCTTGGGGAAGTTTGCAAAGTGTTGAATATAAAAACGGTATATTCTACGGTTTTTCTGATACTCGTAGGCCTGGCGCTTTGGCGGAAGGGGTCAACTAGAATTTTCTGGTTTGTTCCCACCGAGACAGTGGGAACGAGAGCTTTAATTGATTGACGAACAATTATTTTTCTTCTTCATCGGTTTCAATAATGATTATTTTTCTCTCGACCTGAACATTACTGTGGCCATCACCCATTTTAATAATTTCCACATTGTCGCCATCTTTACTCAGCCACTGCTGAACATGTTTTAAATCACTCTCATCACTGTCGCCTGATATGAAGAAACGCATTTCATGACCTTTAGTGAAATTGACTTTTTTTTCAACTCCGGCAGCTATAAACGCATCTTTGATAATAGCTATTTGCTCGTCAGTTAAATCGCCAATGACCTGAATTCCTTCATTGATATTAGTATGTAAAGGCATTCCTCCTTTAGTAAAGTGAGCAGCCATATCACCACCCACAGCAGGAAGATTAACTTCTTCGCCATCGATAGAAACAGAAATGCCAGATTCTGTTTTAGTCACTGAGATCGTGCTGCCCGATTCCGTGACGATATCTTTGGTTTCGCCGACTTCTAAATCGGGCAGGTCAAATATTTCAGCTTTGCCATTAATATTCAAATCGACCTTAGTATTGCTGTCACTGAGTTTGTGAATTTGAACCATGACCTGTTTTTCTTCGAGTTCATTAGCGCTGATTGAAATAGCGCCGAATCCAAGCATTCCAATGGTGATCGCTGCAATTGTTGATTTAAGAGTTTTCATTTTATCTTTCCTTTAATGGTTATTGATTGAGTTCAATAACCTCTTATTCAATTAATGTGCCAATCGCGCAGAGACAGTCAATCAGTGATATTTTTGTTATTATAAGTTAACAAATGACAGCAATAAATCCCCATATGAGGAGGCTTTTCTTTAAATGGGGAAGTGCCCATGTTGAACCTGATTCAACTGATTCAACTGATTAAATCAGGTTAAAACATTAAATTTTATATTTCTCCAGTCGATACAAAAAAGCTTTATAACCTAAGCCAAGCAGTTTAGCTGCTTGAGTGCGATTGTTATTGCAATGGCTTAAGGCTTGCAGTAAACATTCTTTTTCATGTTCTTCCCATTGCAGTCCTTGTTCTGGTAATAAAAAAGCCCGTTGGTTATTTTTTCGAGTGAGTTCTAACTCTTCAATATCTTCTGCTGTGATTATTTCGCCAAATGAAAGGAGTACCAGACGCTCTAAAGAGTTTCTTAATTGCCTGACATTGCCGGGCCAGGGATAGGATAGCAACATCTTTAATGCTGAGCCTGATAGCTTCTTTTTGTCGCAGTGATGTTGCTCGCAAAAATAACTTAAAAAATGGGAAATTAATAATGCAACATCTTCTTGTCTTTGACGTAGCGGGGGGATGGTCACCGGGATCACATTCAATCGATAATATAAATCTTCTCTAAAATTCCCCGCTTCAACTTCTTCTAACAGGTTACGATTAGTCGCTGCGACGACTCTGACATCCAGTTTAATTTCCTGATTAGAACCAACTCTTATGATAGTGCCTTCTTGAAGAAATCGTAAAAGTTTACTCTGTAAAACCAATGGCAACTCGCCGATCTCATCAAGAAAAATAGTGCCGTTATCTGCCGCTTCAAATTTTCCAAACCGGGTTTTGTTTGCGCCAGTAAAAGAGCCTTTTTCTGCGCCGAATAATTCTGCTTCGGCTAAACTTTCAGGAATAGCTGCACAATTTACCGGAAGAAAAATATGATTGCTCCGGTTTGATAATTGATGAATCGCTCTTGCCGCCAGTTCTTTACCGGTGCCACTTTCTCCGGAAATTAAAAGTGTGGCGTTGGTCGGTGCGGCTTTTTCAATTCGTGCGAATAAACGGTTCATTGCGGTTGAACGGCCAATCATATCGATCAACTGGCTACGATGTTTAGATTGTTGTTTGAGTTGTTGGTTTTCATTTTCTAATGATTTTGTATAAATTAATTTCTTAACGGTAAACAACAAAGCTTGCTTATCAAAAGGTTTTGGCAGGTAATCATCGGCACCTGCGCGTATCAGGTTTATTGCATGAGAGGCATCGCTATGCGCGGTGATCAAAATAAACCCACAAGCTGGCGTTAGCTGAATGATTTCCTTTAACAGCATTTCACCGTTCATGCCCGGTAGTTGCCAATCAGAAATGATTAGATCGACAGGATGCTCTTTAATGATCTCAAGCGCTTGTTCTGCTGTTTCCACAGCCGTTACTTGATAATTATCAGAGCGTAATATGTTCTGAATAATCTTTCGTTGATCGACTTCATCTTCGACCAGTAATATGTGAATCGACATGCTGTTATACTCTATCATTTAAGGTTAAAACAATCTGTGAGCCACAATGAGGCTGGTTGTTTTGCTGTGGATTGTCATCAATTTTCAGGCTGCCAGCATATTTTAATGTAATAATTCTATGAGCGAGATAAAGCCCCATGCCTGCTCCGTAGGTTTTATTAGTATTGTGTGGAGAAAAAAGTTTGGCTTTTATCTCTTTACTAAAACCGATCCCCCGATCAAAAATGGTTACCTTGATGGTGTTTTTCTGTTGTGAAATAATAGCCTTCACCGGAGTTGAGCTTTTACTTGCTTGAGTTGCTTCAACCGAATTACTGATCAGGCTTTGCAGCAGGCTTTTTAATTCAGGCTTAATCGCTTGCAATTGAAATGACTTGTCGCTATCTAATTTAGCGTTTTCTAAAAGTAATTCAATATTGATAGTCGAAGTATTATTTAAGCTAATATCATCAATGCAAGATTGAACAATACTAGACACGTCCACCGTTTCAATCAGGCTAGTGTCGCTCGACATTATATCCATTAATGATCGAACCCATTTGTCAATGCGTTGTATTTGATGTTTTGAAATCCGTGTGAGGTCTTTTTTTGAATCATCATCATTACAACAGCTAAGTTCGTCAACGGCTAGATTTAACGTGTTGAGAGGGTTTCTAATGGTGTGCGCTAAGCCGCGCGTTATTTCGGAAAGTTCAGAGAGTTGGGTTTGTTTTTGCAGCGTTTCATTTTCTTTTTGCAATAGCGCTATTTTATTCGACATTTCATTGAAAGCCGTTATGGTATTTTGAAGTTCAATACTTTGGTATTTCTGTTGGTTTTCTACCTGAAAACCAAACTCACCTCGACCAATATGTCTGGAAGCGGTTTGTAGATCTTTGAGTGGTTGCGAAAGGCGTCTGGAAAAATATCCCGCGGCTAATAGACCAACAAAAATAAAAGCGAAAGCGCTGATCAATATTTTCTGTGACATCGCGTCTAATGATTTTTGAATGCCTGTTCTGGGAATATCTATTTTGTAATTTTTCCCAGAAGAATTAATCGTAATAAATTTGTCTTTTTGACCATCTTTTAAACTAATATTAATATCTTTTTCAATGGTTGATAATGAACGGAGGATTTCAGCTTGCTCGATCACTGAGGTTCGACTGGAAATTGCGAATTTTCTTAATTGTTGTTGCGGCTGTTTAAACAGAAGTGTTTCAATGGTTGAATGACTGACTTCAAATGCCGCCTGACCAATTTTACTGGAAACATCTTTGGTGAAATTCTGGATCAACCAAAATTGCAAAAGAAAAAGTAAGCTCAATAATAACGCGATAAAAGTGAAAGTAATTTTTCTAAATGTCATGGTCGATAAGTTCCGGTGTTTTGATGTCTATTTAATTTGTTTATTTATCTCCAGATTTCTAAATAGCAAGATGCTTGCCAAGTTTAAATGTCAAAAGGTTAAAAGTCCAAAAGGTCAAAAGGTTAAATGTAATATCAGCATAATAGAAGAGCCTATCAACATCCCTGAGAGTTCCCATTGATCAGGCATTTTGCTTTTGAGTTTGTCGAATAAGTCACTCTTATCAGATATTGGGGCAGTCTCACTGGCGTGATGGTGAGAGTGCTCATGAGTCTGGCTGGTGTGCATGCAGCCATCGGCATGGGGTTTATGAAGAATTACATGTAATAGCGAGCCACTAATAAACGCCTGTAGAGCAGAAAAGGCAGTGCTGGAATGGTATTGATTGAGTTGCATACTAAGCGCAAAACCGCCACTGGTAGCCGCAGCCATCGCCACTAAAGTTAACAAAGCGTATCGTTCGCCAATCAATGGCTTTAGCAACCACCAGATAGTCAGCCCAACCGGTAATCGATGCAAAATGATCGCTAGTGATAGATTTTCATGTTGATCGGATATACTACCGCTTTGTAAGGCTGCACCATCGATACTGGCATGCAGAACAAGACCAGAAATACCCAAAAGAATCGTTAATCGGTGGGTTTGACTGGCGGATTTAGCAAATGATTTTTCAACCAGAGTGGGGCCAACAAATCCAATCAAAGCCAGCGCGATTGCCAGATAACCAATCTTATCAATGGCTTCCGGCAATACTTCGATAAATAATGTCGCAGTAATAACCACTAGTATAAAACCACTGACGATGCGATCGGTACGGCGCATTGGACCAAATGTCTGATAGATCAATGGACCAACGCCTAACGCAAACACACTGGCGATTAACGCAATCATTTAAGCCGGTTCTCAGCAAATAGCTTTCCGGGATTCATGATATTTGTCGGATCAAAGACTTT
>JAUUYO010000026.1 GCA_030590405.1 Kangiellaceae bacterium | reverse complement strand
ATGCCTATGACTCACCATTATTTATTACCTTTCATTAGTAGAGCGTTTCATTTGTAGAGTTTTTTTGGAATGAAGGAGCGTAGAATGACGTTCTTTTTTGAAATACAACACCAACAACCGCTTGTTAATTGTTGGTGTTGATAATTGCTGATGTCGTTAATGACGATATTTAGAACTTATACCGAAGTCCTAATGCATAACGACTACCAGTATCTTTCAATTCAATTAAGCGCTCTTTAAAAATCGAAAAAGAGAACGTTTTTTCATTGGTAATATTAATCGCCTCTGCGAAAAAAGTTAATTCATCGTTTATATCATAACTGCCCGATGCATCGAGTTGACCAAAATCATCAATCATTTCTGGTTGCTCTTTGCGTCCTGCTAAAGTGTCTGTATAACCATCCCGGAAGTTATAGGCAACCCGTGCCTGAATCGGTCCTTTCTCATAAAAAATAGAGGCATTATAAGACGTAGATTCATGTTCAAAACCGTTTTCGACTTCTCTAGTAACATCGGTATAATTTGCAGAAACACCAAACGCATTAAACGGTTCAGGTAATTCACTAAAGGTATATTGAACGGCTAACTCAATCCCATTAACATCTTGCTCGTTTATATTTTCTTGAGTAAAAACATCAAATTCATGGCCTAAAATTATTTGTTGCTCTTGAACTTCTTTAAAATCATTTTCCAAGGCTTTGTAAAAAATGGCAGCACTAATGTAACTCACATCATCAATATACCAAGCAACGGACAAATCATAATTCCAGGCAATTAAAGGCTCTAAAGAAGGATTACCAATCTTGAGAGTTCGTTCATTTTCTCGAAAATTCCATTCTCTTTGAAGTGCAAGCAAAGAGAGAGTAGGACGAGTAATTGTTTTACCAGCCGCTACACGTACCGACACATCTTCTCGTACGTCAAGTTTAAAATTAGCCGAAGGTAAAAAGACACTATAATTCCCTGTATCCGTTATATCGACTGAGGGAGAAAACACCCCTTCAGGCTCGTTAAGAATAGGTTCAATAATTTCCAATAACTCATCTTTTTTACCAATAGACTCTACATCCGTTTGACTGTAACGAAAACCGAAATTACCAGACCATGGCAATTCACCAAATTCCCCTTCTAAATTCGCTTGAAAATAAGCGCTGACAGTATCTTCTTTAACAACTCCCGACTCTCCCGGTTTAAATTCAGGCGTATAATTAACGTTATTATCTCTCAGTATGTCATTAATGGCATTAAAATCGGGCCTAACCCACCCTGCAATGTGGGCGCTATTGCCATCTAAGAAGCCACTTGCATCATAACTGGTAAATAGCTCACTGGGATAAAAACCGCCGTTATCATCACAAACTGGACCACATTGAGGATTACTCTTAGACGTATTTTTTTCTTTTTCGCGACTATTAAAGCTTACGCCTGCTAAGACCTTAGTAATAACAGAATTATACATTTCGTAAACAGCATCAAAGGTCACCTGGTTACTCGTATCATTAAAATCAGTGCCTTCATTTGCAGCCCAGTTATGTCTTAACACTGAGGTATCTGCAATGTTGTCATTACGCGTATAAACGGGTAATAGAGAACCTGGCGTTCTAGTAACAACGGTTGAACCATTTGGACTTACTGTACTAATAATAAGGTTTTTTCCTACAGGAGAATTAGCGGCGGTAGAGTGTGAGGCGTCAAAAACAAAGGTTAGCTGATCGCTAAACTGCCAGTCAGCATTAATACCAAATTGCTGGGTTTCAGCAAAGCGAGGGCGGCTGAATGCCCATTGTTCTACGCCACCAAATACATCGTCAGCCTGCCAGCCAACGACCGTACCATTCTCATCAACAGTGACTTCATCCATGAAACTGGCACCAAACCACTTTCCAGGGCCAAAAGCATTAGAGTTAACATCTAATTTTGAATAAAGACCATCGAGAGTAATTAATAAGTCATCATTAACGTGCCACTGTGCGGCAAATGTAGCCGCCGTACGTTCACGAGAAGATTCATCAATATCTTCCTGATACCAGGATGGCATCGCGATCCCTTCACCAAAACCAACACCATCATAAACAGATAATTCAGCCTGACGAGCCGCAGATAATCCAGTAAAATCACTCGACTGATGATTATCAAAGCCATCTGTGAAGGCTCGTTCAGAGCGAAAATCTTTTTTCGAATAGTTAAAAGAGGCTAAAATTCCAAACTCGCCATCGTTAAATGTATTACTGATCAACCCTGAGTATTGTGGGGTTGTTGAACCTGAGTTGCCATCATGATACGCCTTCACTGAAGCGGCCGCTTGAAAGCCTTGAAAATCGAGCGGGCGAGCCGTTTTCATATTAACTGTTGAGCCAATACCGCCTTCTTGCAAGCTTGCTGTTGGCGCCTTATAAACATCAGCGCCCGTCATGAGCTCGGCAGCGAGCACGTCGAAGTTAAATTCTCGTCCTTCGTTTTCGGTTGCCAGCACTCGTCCATTTAAAAGCACAGTTGTATGCTCTGGCCCCATTCCTCTTACGGTAATCTGTTGGCCTTCACCACCTTGGCGAGAAATGGTAATACCTGGTATGCGCTGTAGAGATTCTGAAACATTAGAATCAGGAAATTTACCTATATCTTCTGCTGCAATTGAGTCCATAATAGAAGATGCATTACGTTTTGTGGAAAGCGCTTCTTTTTGACTACTACGGATCCCGGTAACAATGACAACAACACCTTGATCCTCTTCTTTGTCGCTAGCTTGCTCGATTTTTTCATCAACATTCACTACCGGAGATGCCTGCTGTTGATCATCAGCATACAATGCTAACGGAAATAGCATAAATGCCGGAATTACCATGATGCTTGCGCTGAACTTCTTTATATCTACCATCTCAACCTCACTATTTTTGTACTTATGTTATGAGCCTGTCTGGCTTACTTGCGTGATGCAATGTAATAAGCGTTAATTGAATATTAAACGCTAACCAAACGGTTAAAAATTATCCAGTTATATTAGTTTAACGTTAAACATAAAGGATGGCAAGTATTATATTTAACGTTAAACCTTAGGTTGTAACAGTGCTAACAATGATTTTTTGAGAATGTTAGATAGCGGCTAAATCAATAGCTATCTGGAATATATTTTCTGATTTTTCTAGCGGATCGCTTTACCTTCAGCATCAAAAAGCAGGAGCTTGGATGGCGCTATATAAACGCTCAAGTGCTGAATACTGTCAAATGTCTGTTGGCCTTGTAGCTTAACTCTAAAGTCGAGCTTATCAAATATTTTAGCGTAAATATAGGTTGCATCGCCCAATGATTCAACGGCTGAGAGCTGCAAATTGAATGATAAGTCGCTACCTTGAGAGTTTTGATAAAGGTGCTCAGGTCGTATGCCTAAAGTGACTTCATCGCCTTCCTTCAGGTCTTTTGCCGGTAGGTTAATAGAAACATCTTGTTGTTCAAATAAATTAACGACCAGTTGATCGTTTTTGACACTTTTGATCTTTCCCGGCAGAAGGTTAATTTTAGGGCTTCCAATAAAACTGGCGGTGAATAAATTGTCCGGGTGATTATAAAGTTCTAACGGCGCACCTACCTGGACAATATTTCCTTGATCAACAATGACGATCCTGTCTGCCATGGTCATTGCTTCGGTTTGATCGTGTGTGACATAAAGCATGGTCGTTTTTAGTTGCTTATGTAATTTGCTTAATTCGTGGCGCATCTGAACTCTTAAATCAGCATCCAGATTTGATAAAGGTTCATCAAACAAAAATATTTCTGGATCGCGCACAATGGCACGACCAATAGCGACTCTCTGGCGTTGACCGCCAGAAAGTTGAGCTGGAAGGCGATCCAGAAACTCACCAAGTTGTAGAGTATCTGCAGCATATTGGATCTGTTGCTCTATAAAACTCGAGCTGCACTTCATATTCTTCAGCCCAAAACTGAAGTTTTCTTTGACGGTCATATGAGGGTATAAAGCGTAGGACTGAAATACCATCGCTATCCCCCGTTTAGATGCAGGTAGGTGAGTGATATCCTTATCGCCAATTTGAATAGTACCGGAGGTGACTTCTTCTAATCCTGCGATCATTCTCAGTATTGTTGACTTTCCACACCCTGAAGGACCAACCAGCACAATAAATTCGCCAGACTGAATGTCGAGATTAACCTGATGGATAGTCTCAGTTTGATCAAAGCACTTAACAATATTATGAAGTAATAAGCTAGTCATGACTTAACGCCGATTAACTGAGCGCTACTTTCTCTGATAATGACCTGTGCTTCTATATTGATTTTTTGTCCTTGAACTTCATTTTTTTTGAGCAATGCCTGTGCTGCTTTGACACCTTTTTCATAAGCATCTTGTCTGACTGTTGTTAGGCCTGGTAATGAAGAGTATTGTTCAAGCGGCAAAATATCGTCAAAACCGGTTACCGATATTCTCTCTGGAACTTTTAGACCTCGGAGTTTACATTCTGCCATAGCCCCGTATGCGAGACGGTCAGAAAAACAGATGAGAGCGGTGATATCGGGTTGTAAATCTAACAATTGTCGGGCCGCGCTTGCGCCACCATCTTCACTGTTGATTGTTTCCTGGATAAGAATGCTACTCATTTTAATATCGGTTTTGCTAATCGCCTGCTTACAACCACTTATTCTTTGATTAACAACATAGTTATCAATATCGACGGCTTTATCAAGAGAAAACAGATCATAACTTCCTTCCTTTATTGGAAAAGTAACAATGCCGATATGACGGTGCCCAAGTGATAAAATATGCTGTGTCATTTCAGCCATCATTGATGAATCGTTTGTCAAAACACTGATATGTTCAGACGAGTCGAAGTCAACTACAACGGTTGGCAGTTCTCTGGCGAGTGCCCGCTTAGTGGTCGGGTTATTGCTATAAGGGGCATTAAGAATGAAACCATCAACCATTGCACCCAGTGGTTCAAAATCATCGACAGTATTATTTTTTAATGGGATAAGAACAAGGTTGGTACCCTGTTGTTCGCAAACAGATGAGATCCCTCTTAAAAAAGCAATGTCATGAGGATCCGAAAAAGCGTAACTGAGTTGATCATTAAAAATGATCCCGATTGCGCCGTATAAACCTGTTCTAAGAGATCGAGCAGCAGGGTTTGGCCCATGGTAATCAACAGATTTTGCATAAGCCATTATTTTCTGACGCAACTTTTCCGAAACCTTGGCCGGGTTGTTAAAAGCGTTAGAAACTGAAGTGTGGGTAATACCCAAATCAGCTGCAATTGATTTTAAAGTTACTTTACTTCGACTGATCATCAAACCTATCCTCGGGTTTTACTCAAATTATTAGTCAATCTTGAACTACTATCAATATTCGGCTTTGTATCTAACACCTTTTGTATCTAATGCCAGGCTAGTCAATTGCTTGTTCCAGAAAAGCAGGCCTGTTATGTCATTCTAGCATAGCGGAGTAGCTATCAGATACTGGAAGTTTATCGTTTAATCTTGACAAAAGCAACCAATAGGTTTAACGTTAAACCACGTTAAACGTCTGGCAAAACTCTATTTATAAATCTATGAGTTTAAACTTGAATAAATTGATCGAAATACTAAAAGCTGTCAACTATTGTATTCGAAAGGCTGGCGAATTACTCTGGAAGAGCCTGTCTGTTTTCATTTTAATGATAAGCCTTCAATGTAGTGCACAAAGCATATTGCCGCCAGAAAAAGAAAGTCGTGAGCTGGTTAATTTAGAGCACTTTAATTATCTGTTCACCGAGATTAAGCTTGCAGACAAAACGATGGGAGTACTCAGAATTTACAGCGAGTATCCTGATTATCACTTTGAAACAGAGCCAGAAGAAGGATTTGCTTGTGTTGATGATGCGGCAAGGGCGATTGTCCTGTTGTCGCAGCAGTTGAGTTTTTATTCAGATGAAAAATTAATACAAAAATTGAAGTTGTTAATCGAGTTTGTATTACACATGCAGCACCATAATGGGTATTTTAATAATTTCATCTGGTCCGATTTATCCATTAATACTCAATATAAAACCTCGGTAGCGGAGTTGAACTGGTGGTCTTTGCGAGCATTATGGAGTTTACAAATAGCATACGATGTATTTAACAATGACGCAGAATTAACCGCTCGCATCGACAGAGCTGTTGCAAAAGTTGTATTCAATATTAAAAGAGACCTCTCTTTGGTAAAACATACGACGGAAATATTTAATGGGTTAGAAATTCCGACATGGCTACCGGATAAATATGCGGCAGATCAGGCCGCTATCGCAATGATTGCACTAATACCTTATTACCAGAGAAGTAAAGATAAGCAGGTATTGAAAATAATTGATGACCTTGCAATTGGTATTATTGCGATGCAAAAAGGTGATGCAGAACACTATCCTTATGGTATGTTTTTAAGCTGGAAGAATCAATGGCATTCCTGGGGGAATAATCAGGCATACGCGCTATTATTAGCAGGGAAACTGCTTAATAAACAATACTATATTGATAAAGCGCTGGTCGAAATTGATTATTTTTACCCTTATTTGTTGGCCGGAAATTTTGCAGAGTCTATTTTTATAAAGCAGAATAATAACATTTATCAGGAAATTAACAGAACTCAGTTTCCGCAAATAGCATATGGGATCCGACCGATGGTTTATGCCGCTTACGAAGCATTCCAAATAACAAAACAAGAAAAGTACAAGCGTATGCAAGACAACCTTACTCGATGGTTTTTTGCCGATAATATTGCATCAAAAATAATATACAATGTAGATAACGGTCGGTCATTCGATGCAATAGTATCAACTAGTCAATTGAATAAAAATTCAGGGGCAGAATCAACCATTGAGGCACTCTTAGTGATGCAAAAAATGAACGCCGTGGTCAAAAAATGAATGCTTTTAATAGAGGAATCAAGCTTACTTTTTTGGCGGTCATTTTTTTGTTAAACGCTTGTTCAGATCCCAAATATAATAATGAAAGTGAAAATCAATCGATTAAGCTATGGATTGCGCCCAACGAAGCCCAGGAAAATTTTTGGAAAACTGCCGTTAATCTATGGAATGAAAGTAATATAGGAATGCCAGTCAATTTTACCACTATTCCAGCCACCGGCTCATCAGAAAAAGCCATTTTAACAGCTTTGGTATCCGGTAGTGCTCCTGACATATCAACTAATATTTTTTCTGGTTTTGCAGCCCAATTGGCCAATTTAAAGCAACTGCAGGAGCTATCTCACATGGAGGGCTACCAGCAATTAATTGATTCGAGGCATATGCAACGAATTATGCAAGATTGGGATCTGGCAGGAAACAAATATGTATTACCTCTCTATTCTAATCCTACTTTAATATGGTGGCGGGGCGATCTACTGAAAAAATTGGGGGTTCATAAAGCTCCAGAAACTTATCAGGATGTTTATGAACTGTCGGAAAAATATGCAGCTTCAGAAAATAAGTTTGGCATGCAGATCATTGCTGGAAAAAACTGGGAAGATCGTTGGTTTGATTTTATTTCATACTATTATGCCGCATCGAATGGTGCACCATATATTATTGAAAATAAGACCAGCTATAGCAATCAGTCGGGGCGTTCGGTATTGAAATTTATTGATAAAATGTTTAAAAATAATTGGACTGGTCTGGATTTTGATAGCGATGAGCCGCTGGTAACCGGTTTAGTCATCGGCGCTGTTCGAGGCCCATGGGATATTGAATATTTCAAGAAAATGTATCCGGAAACATTAGAAAAAATTGTTATTGGACCAATGCTGACTCCAGAGGCTCAAAAGGGTAAGGCCTCTACCTTTGCTGATAGTAAAGGTATTGTTATATTTAAACATAGTAAGATTAAAAAGGAAGCGTTTGCTTTTATCTCCTGGGTACTAACTCACCCAAAACTCAATCTACTTTGGCTACAAACAACAGGATTGCCACCCGCCAGAGGCGACCTCACCAGTAATCCGGTATTTAAGCTGTTTTACGAACAACACCCATTTGCAAAAAAATATGCTGAATACGTTGAGGTTGCAGTTCCGCCTGCATTGATAGAAAACACTGTAGATGTACAAAAAGTCATGAACAGTGAAATGATTGAACCATTAATATTTGGCAGAAAAAATATAGACTCTGCCCTTATTGATGCAAGCCATCGAACTAACCAGTTATTAAGGCAATAGCCATGATGCATCGGGTGATCCATTTTTTTAAAAACCTCAAAGAGTCGCAGGTCGGCGCAGGTTTGGCGATTGGCTACCTTTTGTTTAACCTGATTTTCTGGGCCTATCCTTTTGTCTGGTTGATTATTTTATCTTTCAGTGACTGGCGTTTTTTTGACTTGCCAATATTTTCCGGGTTAAATAATTTTTTTATCGTTTTACAAGATAAAGAATTCTGGGTGTCGCTATGGAATGTTGCTCGATTTCTTCTCTATTACATTCCAATCGTAATGATATGCTCGTTAGCATTTGCTTTTGGTTTACAACATATAGGCAGGGGGAAAGTATTTATTGCGTTATGTTTTCTACTTGCTCATATTTCTTCTGGAGTGGCCTATTCGCTGGTTTTTAGTAAAATATTTAGCTCAACAGGTCCACTGAATAGCATGCTTTTCGACTGGTTCGGTATCAGTATCCCATGGTTATCCAGTCCATCTATGGCAATGTTTTCAATTGCTTTGGTCGTAACCTGGAAATTCGTTGGCTACTACGGTTTAATCCTTTATTCAGGTCTGAATGCTATTCCATTTGAAGTATACGATGCAGCAAAGCTTGATAATACCTCGGCAATAACTCGGCTTTTTAAAATAACCTTACCATTGATTAATTCGCAACTTATTATGGTACTTATTTTCGCAATAACGGTCGCTTTTGGAGTCTTTACAGAGCCCTATATGATGACCGGAGGCGGCCCTCTCAATAGTACTAATATGCCAATGCTGGTAATTTATGAAACAGCATTTAGCCGCTTACAACCGAGTCGCGCGGCGCTAATGGCAATGATTATTGCTCTTGTTAGTTACGCTCTGATTAAATTGGTTCGTAGATTATTTGAAAAGAGAGTTGAAATCGTATGAAACGATTCAGAGGAAAAAGCGCTGGTGGATGGGCGATCACCATAGCAATGTACGGATTGGCTCTGACCTGGCTGTATCCTTACATCTGGATGCTTATGGCATCTCTTAAGCCAACCAGTCAAGTTTTTACCACAGCTTTATTTGATGGTTCTATTTCTTTACAGAACTATCAGTTCTTGTTTGATAGTGCGGAGAAATTAAATCGACCATTTTTAGGTTCTTTACTAAACTCTTTTTTTATTACCTTTAGCGTCACCGGATTAGTCGTTGTTAGTTCTGCCTATATTGGTTTTGCAATGGCAAAAATTAAATTTACCGGGCGCAAATCCCTCGAGAGTTTTATTATTTTTCAAATGGTACTTCCCACAATGATGTTTACTATTCCATTGTTTGTATTGATCAGGCAACTGGGATTGATCAACACTTATTCTGCGATGATACTGCCCGCAATGATGTCAGCCTGGGGGGTGTTTATGATGTCGCAAGCGTTTAAGGGAACGCCGGATGATTATATTGATGCAGCAAAACTTGACCGGGCGACATTAAGGACGATCCTGTTCAAACTAATGATGCCTCTTAATAAATCAATAGTTGCCATTGTAGCGCTATTTACTTTCACTGGTACCTGGGACAATTTTTTATGGCCGCTCATTGTTGTTTCGGATATCGACAAAATGCCACTGTCGGTATTACTGGCTACGTTTAGCAAACAATATGGGGTATACGTTGGTCCCGTGATGGCTGGTTCTGTACTACAGGCGTTCCCGCTGGTTTTATTATTTATTATTTTCAGGCGTCATTTCCTGCAAGGTATGTCATTGTCTTTAAAATAATCTGTTTTTAATAAGATCGCATAACAAAAATACGTGAATTTAATCCATTTAAATAAGAGAATAAAAAGTAACTGAGTGAGCAATGAATATGTCTTTAAATACAACACCGAGATGGTGGCAAGATACGGTGTTTTATGAAATCTATATCGCCAGCTTTCAAGATGGAAATAATGATGGTATTGGTGATTTCAAAGGGTTGACCAGCCGACTTGATTATCTTCAAAAATTAGGAATAAACGGTTTATGGATTACCCCATTTTATCCATCGCCAAAGGTTGATAATGGTTACGATGTTGCAAACTACCTTGATGTCGATCCGGATTTTGGTAGCTTAAATGATTTTGATGAATTTATTACGCAAGCCCATCAACGTAATATTAAAGTGATTATTGATGTCGTTTTAAATCATGTATCAACAGAGCATAACTGGTTTAAACAGGCTACTTGCAACCCTGAAAGCAAATACAGAGATTATTTCTTTTTTCAAAATAAAACCAATGGATGGCATTCGTTTTTTGGCGGGCCGGCCTGGCAAAAAGAACCATCGGGCGAACAGTTTTATTATCATAAATTTGCACCGCAGCAGGCCGATCTAAACTGGAAAAATGAAGCTGTAATGGGTGAAATGTTAGCTGTGCTAAAATTCTGGTTAGATAGAGGTGCCGACGGTTTTCGATTTGATGTCATTAATTTTTTATGCTGTGACGGCATAGGTAAAGAGAATCAACAAACGGATCCTGATGGAAAGCAGGTTCACCGTTGGGACATTGACCAACCGGGTATCAAAGATTGTATTGCAAAAATCTGCAAGTATGTCAGAGATTACAGTTACTCAATAAATAAGCACTGCTTTCTGGTAGGAGAAGTAGGGCATGAACAGTTAACGCAGTTGCTCCCCTATCAAAGCGATAAATTGTTAGATGTGGTATTTAATTTTAATTTTGGATCGGTAAAAAAATTTGATATTAAGCATATTTATCAACAACTCGTTGCAATGGAAGAGCAGCAGCAAGGTTTACCAACATTATTTTTCAATAGTCATGATATGGCTAGATCATTTAGTCGTCTTTGTAATGAAAATATTGACCATGCTGCTGCGCTTGCCGCTTTGATGCTTATGAGCAAAGGCGTGTGTTTCATCTATTTTGGTGAAGAAATTGGAATGTCTGATTATATACCAGGTCATCTTGACGAAATGAGAGATATACAAGCGATTAATCATTATCGTCTAGCTGTATCCGAAGGGCTGTCTGAGGAATGCGCTTATTCTAATGCGCTTGATAAATGTCGAGATAAATCACGTTTGTATATGCAGTGGGATGATTCAGAATTTTCTGGATTTAGTCAGGTACGTCCCTGGATAGGTGAGAGGAAAACGACAGAATGGGTCAATCTTAAACAACAGCTTGATGATCCTGACAGTCTTTGGTCCTGGTATCAAACCCTGATACAGCTGCGTAAGAAGTACCTTCCGCTCAGTTTAGGTGATTATCATTCTATGTCTTTAAATGAAAATGTTCTATCTATCTCCCGTTGTTGGAAAAATGAGCTTATTCATATTCAAATTAATTTTAGTCAAATAAATCAACCGATAAACTATAACTCACTTCAAAAGGTGTTGGTTAGCAGAGGACTTAATGAATGCCATTCTGCCAGTCTGCCACCCTATGGAGTTCTGATTTCAAGAGAAGTTCTCAATGTTAATTAAACGTTCAAAAAGCAATCCCATCGTAACGCCAGATATGGTTAAACCAAGCCAGAAAGCGTTTAAAGTCGATGGTGCTTTTAATGCCGGAATTATAGAATTTCAAGGCGAAATTCTTATGTTGCTCCGAGTCGCAGAAAGTATTCCTAATGACAATAAAAACGAGATTAGTGTACCTTGTTTGTTTGACCAAAATGGCAATAAAGGTCTTTCAGTAAGGACTTTTAAAAGAGATGATCCGAACTATGATTTTTCAGATCCTCGTGCTATTTCAAGGTGTGATGACCCCAGACAGGTTTATCTTACTTCTTTGTCGCATATCCGAATCGCACGTAGCCAGGATGGTGAGCAATTTGTGGTTGATGATTTACCATTTATTTTTCCTGATAATCCTTATGAGGCTTACGGCTGCGAGGATCCGAGAGTAACCTTGATTGAAGGTAATTACTATATCAATTATTCCTCGGTTTCAAAATATGGGATTAGCACCTCGCTTGCCCGAACTCATGATTTTAAGCTGGTGGAAAGATTAGGATTGATTTTTTCACCGGATAATCGTGATGTTTGTCTTTTTTCGGAAAAAATAAATGGTTACTATTGGGCGCTTCATCGTCCAGCGCCGCTTCACCTTGGTGCGCCAGAAATATGGTTGGCAAAATCTCCCGATCTAATACATTGGGGTGATCATTGTCGGCTTGCGGGTTGTTCCGATAATAAATGGGAGAGTATGAAGATTGGTGGCGGCACACCAATGATAAAAACAGAAAAAGGTTGGTTACAAATTTATCATGGTGTCGATGATTCACAACGTTACAGTTTAGGTGCTCTGTTAATTGATTTGGATAACCCAAAAAAAGTAATTGCTCGTTCGAAAAAACCAATTATTGAACCCGAAGAAACCTATGAAATCGAAGGTTTCTTTAATAATGTTGTTTTTAGTTGTGGTGCAATTGTCAAAGATGGTTTACTGAATATTTATTATGGAGCAGCTGATGAAGTGATGGCTGTGGCGACAATAACTTTAAATGATTTATGGAAAAATATTCTTACTTTAGAGAATACGACACCGAGCAAACAATAATGACTAGAACTAACAATCCTAAACGAGTTTATGAGCTTTTTAATGAGTTCAAACAAAATAGTAACAAGCATGAGTTTTATAGCAAAAAATTGAATTTAAGAAATGTCAATAATCTGGATGTGTACAATATTACAGCACCTTTTTTATCTGCCGGTAAAACAGTGATTGCTGGGCGAGTTGAACCTAGAGATCAAGAACATTCCAAAGTAATCTTTTTCGAAGAAATTGAACAGCAATGGTTTCCAATTACTGGAGCACCCATTTTTGAATTGCAGGATCCTTTCGTGGTATTTATTAAAAACAAGTTGATATTTGGTGGGGTGAAAATTTCTGAAATCATTAATCAGCAAGGAAAATTAGAACTTCAATGGCAAACGGTGTTCTATCGAGGTAATGATATATTTGATCTAACAGAGTTTTCCAGCGGTCCTGTAGGAATGAAAGACATCCGGCTATGTCAGTTAGCAGGTAACAAAATTGGATTATTTACTCGACCTCAGGGAGCGATAGGAGGGCGGGGAACTATTGGCTATACAGAGTTGAATGAACTGAGCGAATTAACGATTGAAAAAATTAATTCCGCCAGATTACTCAAGGGGATGTTTCACCCGTTGGATTGGGGAGGAGTGAATGAAGCTAAATTGATGGAAAACGGAAAAATTGGTGTGTTAGCGCATGTGGCATGTTTTGAAGGTGATCTTGATAATAATGAAAGGCACTATTATGCGGCGTCTTTTATTTTTGATCCTGGGCAAAGCCAATTCCATGATTTAAAGGTGATTGCAAGTCGCGATTTATTTAGCCAGGGCGCTGCAAAGAGGCCCGATCTTCGAGACGTTATTTTTTCTTCCGGATTAATTCAAATCGATCACCAAACTCGATTGTATGCCGGTGTTTCGGATGCAGAAGCCCACTGGATTGAAATTGATGATCCGTTTGAATCTTGCTCAATCATCTGATTCTTAATCGTATGCTCCTAATTGAAGTGTTTGACTGACTGATCGATTGATACTCGGACGGTTCTGGTTTTATTGACGGAAGCCGTGTTATCGGCATAACCAAATGACATGCCAAATAAAATGCCTACATCTTCTGGAAGTTCCAGAGCTTCTTTAATCGGTTGAGGGAATTGACCTAGCGCCCCTTGCATACAGCTGGCAATTCCAGACTCTTGCATGAGTAACGACAATGTTTGCGCGTAAATACCCATATCAACCGCTCCCATGATGCCTAAATATTTTTCCATACAAAAGAAAACGACATGGGGCGCATCAAAAAACTGCCAGTTTCTTAACATAGACGCCTGCCGGGCTTGTTTGTCCGAACGCTTGATATTCATGGCACCATACAGAGCATTGGCCGAACCAAATTGTCTTTCTCTATGAATACCTTGGTATTTGGGTAGCCAGTCAAAGTCTGGCTGTGGTTGTTTGCCTTCCATAATTTCTGTAACGAGCGCTTTTTTAAGCTGCTCCTTACATTTTCCACTCACCACCATTGATTGCCAGGGCTGAACATTGCAATTCGATATTGAGTTCTGAGCCAAGCTAAAAATTTTGTTCAATACCTCCTGTGAAACGGGCTTGTCAGTAAATGCTCTGATTGAAGACCTATTTTCCAAAATATCAGATAATGACATTATTTGCGTTCCTTCGAGAATATGAGTAAATTAGTTGTTATCTTAACATCAAACAATATCAGGCTGCGCTATTGGCGACTAAAATTATACTTTTCTCAATACCGGCATTTTTTTTGTTGATTTTCATCGAATTATGGGTCAACAAAAAACGAAACGCTACTGTCTATCGGTTGAATGATGCGCTAACCAGTTTATCGCTTGGGGTGATCAGTCAAACCAGAGTTTTAGTGATGTTTAGTTTGGCAGGCATTGTTTATGCCTGGATTTCAGAAATGATAGCTTTGGATCAGATGTCAGCGAGTTCACCCTTTACCTGGGGATTTAGTTTCGTTTTGTATGATTTTTTGTACTACTGGTATCATCGCACATCCCATCAAATTAACTTCTTATGGGCAGCTCATGTGGTTCACCACCAAAGTGAAGAATACAATCTCACCACTGCGTTAAGACAAACCAGTAGTTCGGTGATGCTGTGGGTTTTTTACATTCCGAGTTTTGTTTTGGGGATACCAGCCGAAGTGTTTTTTGTCAGCGGGGCGCTCAATCTGGTTTATCAATTTTGGGTGCATACTCAACTGGTTGGTAAGCTTGGCTGGTTTGAATCAATTTTTGTGACGCCTTCTCATCATCGGGTTCACCATGCTCAAAACCAGATCTATATTGATAAAAATCATGGCGGTGTTTTTATTATTTGGGATCGTTTTTTTGGTACTTTTCAGCCAGAGTTAGACAATGAAAAAGTCATTTATGGCGTGAGGAGGCCTGTGAATAGTTTTAATCCTGTCTGGGCTAACTTGCATACCTGGTTTTCGTTGTTGATTGATGCGAACCGGACGAAAAATTGGTTGGATAAAATTAAGATCTGGTTTATGCCTACAGGTTGGCGTCCAACCGATGTTGAACAACAATACCCGCTTCACAAACAACCCGCTGGCGAACAAATTAAATACAACCCTGTGTCAAACGCACGAGCAAAATATTATGCTTTATTTCAATATGCGATGAGTCTTTTGTTTGGCGTGATTTTTATTGTCAGTAGTCATCAACTCGATTTTCAAACTCAGTTGTTATTTTGGTTTATTATTACTTTGCCGTTACTAAGTAATGGTTTTATGTTGGAAGGTCGATCATTTGCATGGATGTTTGAAGGCCTGAGGTTGATTGTGACAATGGCAATTATTTTCACTTATAAAAATAATTTTGCCGATCTGTTAACCGTTATCCTTAGTGGGTATTTTTTAATGTCGTTTATTGGTGTTGGTTTTATTGGCACGGAAAAAACAAATGCAATGACCAAGAAAAAAACATAGCCTAATAAAAAAACCGCCAACAACTCCTAAGAAGATGGATGACTGAGTATGTCTTACCTGCTTTTGAGGAACGTATTCTTTCAGTCGATAAGAGCGTTGTTTTGATTAGCGCAAAATATCATGTGCCTGTTCCAAAACCCTATAGGGATACATTGATTGCCGCTACTGCTGTTGTTCACAACATGACTATAGTTACGCGTGACACTGCTGGCTTTTGTTTGGGCAAGGTGAAGGCGTTTAACTCTTGGAATTATAAAGAATGAGGATTGTTGGTCTATGATGAATCAAACCAAAGTTGTAATGGTCAAGTTTTAGTGATGTTTAGTTTGGCAGGCATTGTTTATGCCTGGATTTCAGAAATGATAGCTTTGGATCAGATGTCAGCGAGTTCACCCTTTACCTGGGGGTTTTGTTTCGTTTGTATGATTTTTGTACTACTGGTATCATCGCACACCTCATCAAATTAACTTCTTATCGGCAGCTCATGTGGTTCACCACCAAAGTGAAAAATACAATCTCACCACTGCGTTAAGACAAAGATATTGCCCTGTTTTGATATAGATCAGTGCCTGAAGACTGCTTTAAGTGTAGCGTTAGTCGTTAATACGATAATGTCTTTTCGGCCAATATCTTTTAAACGAAGGGGAGTAGCTTATGGCAATAGAACAACTCACTTTGACGGGGCCTTTAATCAGACTGGCGTTAAGCGAAAGCGGTTTTGTGTTTGATCCGGTTAGTGGGCAAAGTTTTACAGTCAACGACACCGGATTGGAAATCCTGCGCTCACTACAGCATGACGCCAATCTTGGCACAACTCTCGAGCTTCTTACCGATAAATACGACGCAAGCCAACAGGAAATTGAGCGCGACATTGATGATTTTTTGGCGACGCTCAAAGAGCAAGTGGGGATCTGATGACTGATCAAACACTCACAGTTGCCGTAACGGGTATGAACGCCAAACCTGAAAATCCGGGGCCAGGATTGGCGGTAGCGCAATGTTTAATGGAATCCAAAGATTTCAACTGTCGGGTTGTCGGCTTGAGTTATGACGCCCTTGACCCCGGGCTTTACCTGAAAGATTACTCTGATGCCGGCTATTTGTTGCCTTATCCATCGGCTGGAAACCATGTCTTTTTGGATCGTCTGGCGGAAATCCACGCGATTGAGAAGATCGATGTTCTATTACCCTGTCTGGATGCAGAGCTGCCCGGAATCATTCGACTCAATCCTCAGGTTGAAGAAATGGGGATCAGGACATTTCTCCCCGATGCAACCCAGCTACGACTTCGCAATAAAGATAAGCTACCTGAACTCGCAAAATATGCAAAGTTAGCCTGCCCTGATATTAAAGCGATCACTTCGGCACAATTCTTTGACGACTGCCAAGACAAGGACTAGAGTTACCCGTTGGTGGTCAAAGGTCTGTTCTACGATGCAATAATTGTCAACAATACGGCTCAGGCAAAGAGTGCTTTCAGAAAAATAGCCTCCGAATGGGGGTTCCCAGTGTTAGTGCAAAAATTTGTCAAAGGGCAGGAATATAACTTAACCGCCCTTGGCGATGGCAATGGCAATATGATTGGTGCCGTAATGATGAAAAAACTGGCTCTTACCGACAAAGGCAAGGCCTGGGCTGGTGTATCTATAAATGATAGAGAACTTTTTGAAGCCAGCGAAAGACTTATTGGAGCGATTAATTGGCGCGGACCACTGGAAGTAGAAGTGATCAAAGATAATCAGGGTAAATATCATTTATTGGAAATCAACCCTCGCTTTCCTGCCTGGATATATCTTAGTCAGGGTGTTAACCGCAATCTCCCTTCTGCGTTAATGGCGTTAGCACAAGATAAACCGTTACCGGAATTCGGCGAAATTCAATCCGGCATTATGTTCATTCGGTATGCTCACGAAGTCATTGTACCAATAGAGGAATTTGAAAAATATGTTGTTTCCGGTATGAGCCGCTAACCTGAATCACTCATTAATTGAATACCATCTAAAAATAAAACACGGATGCGAAAAATATGAAAAGTACTGACAAGCTCTCTTCTACTCTATCGGAAAAAAAGTCCTGGACTAAGCCAATAATATCTCCGGTGCGTTCGGGAATTCAAAACAAATTCGGCGGAGCACTTTACAGTAACTGGCAGGACACAATAGATGGGGTAGTTATCAATGAACTTCTTGAACAATATGGTTCTCCGCTGTTTGTAGTCTCCGAAAAAAAATTGCGCAAAAATATGCGTCATATTAATCGGGTATTTAGCGCTCGTTATCCCGATGTGTTGTTTGGTTGGTCCTATAAAACTAATTACCTGGGGGCGGTTTGTAACCTGTTGCATCAGGAAGGTGCCTGGGCAGAAGTCGTCTCCGACTTCGAATACGAAAAAGCCAGAAACCTGGGCGTACCGGGCAACAAAATTATCTTTAACGGTCCCTACAAAACCCGGGACTCATTGATTGTTGCAATTAACGATAAAGCTCGTATTCATATCGATAATATTGATGAATTGCATACCCTGGAGGATCTCGGCATTGAGCTGGATCGGGATATTAAGGTTGCCATCAGAGTCAACTTTGAAACCGGCTACACTGAGCCGTGGAGCCGTTTTGGATTTAACCTGGAATCCGGTCAGGCGATGAATGCAGTATGGCGCATTGCAGCTAGCAAACACCTGAAACTGGTTGGCCTTCACAGCCATATTGGTACTTTTATTTTGGAGCCACAGGCCTACGCCGTGCAAACCCGTACTCTGTGTGAGTTTATGAATAAAGTGGAAAGCAGCACCGATTTTGAAATCGAATTTATTGATATCGGCGGAGGCTTTGCATCTTTAAATTCTCTACAGGGTATCTACCTTCCGCCTGAGCAAATCGTTCCCAGCATAGAGCAGTACGCTGACGCCATTTGCTCGGTAATGCTGGATCATACTGAGCAGCGAGTTGCTCGCGGTGGTAAACGACCTCAGCTGGTGCTTGAAACTGGGCGAGCAATCGTTGATGACGCTGAAGCTCTAGTCAGCAGCGTTATTTCAACCAACCGTTTACCGGATGGACGCAAAGCCTTGGTCATGGATGCTGGCGTCAATTTACTCTTCACCGCTTTTTGGTACAACCATCAGGTCATCCCGACTCGAACCCTAGACGGTCGCGCCGAGGAGACTGTCATTTATGGTCCTCTTTGTATGAACATTGACGTGCTTCGCGCCAGCATAATGTTGCCACCAGTCAAAGTCGGCGACTCACTAATATTCAGTCCGGCCGGAGCTTACAACAATACTCAGTGGTTACAGTTTATTCATTATCGTCCCAATATTGTTATGGTTCACGATAAACAGCAGGTGAGCGTCATTCGCAAAGCCGAAAACCTGGAAGTCGTGATCGCGCAAGAAAGGCTTCCCCAACATCTTGCCAAACCATTTAAATAAACACTGAAATTCAGGCAGACATTGGAATCGAAAACAAAAATGATTGACTCAATAAATAAACAGGTCAACCAGTTACGCGACAAAGTGTACGGCTTGTTGCGCGCCTACGCGACGATTTTGTTTTTGAATCATCCGTTAGCCGGACTAACTATCCTGGCGGCTACGATGTTTTTTCCTAATCTTGGGATTTCCGGCTTGTTAGCCGCAATCTGCGGTCTAGTCACCACTCATGCACTAAAATTTCCGCAGAGCGACAGTGGTATGCATATCTATAATAGTCTTTT
>JAUUYO010000214.1 GCA_030590405.1 Kangiellaceae bacterium | reverse complement strand
CGCCCTACTTACTTGAAACTTACGAGGCTAAATCACTTCAACTTTCGCTTACGGCCTACAGGCTTGCGCCTACTGTGCTTAACATTTGAGATTACTCTCGCCTGCCCAATATTTGCTATCTGGTGGTTGACCTACCTTGCCAGAACGGGATTTCCACCCGCTGGAATTATTGACCTTGCTCGGCAGCACACCCGTTATTTATTGTTAAATGAGCCTTGTTATTTATCGTCTGCGATAGTAGGTAATTCGTTATTGACAACTTTAGGTTCCGATACTTCGGCAGGCTTAATGATTTTAACTTCTGTTTTCTCTTCCACAATTGGCGCACCAACGATTATTCCAGGTGATTCATTGGGTTTAGTTTTTAGTCTTAAATGTGGTTCCTTGCCAAACTCTTCATACACCTCAAATGAACCATCAACATTAAACTTTAAAGACACAAAAACATCTTTGAAATCCTTTATCTTATTATCCCAAGATTTATCCATATAACCTAGAAACTCCTTACTTTCTCTATCAAAAACACGATATAATCTTTTAGATTTTGATCTCATAGATCTAAGTTTCCAACGAAAAATAGCATCTTTTTGTTTACTAACCAACTTCCCGCTATTTTCTTTTGATTTAATAAAATCTACAGCTTTTTCCTTCGTATAATTTGCTGAGCGAATATTTTTTAACACATCATCAGCAGTAAAACTATAATCATTGAATAAACCTAAATCGTTTCTTTCAAAACAACGAGTACCAGCTCTTTCAGAGCACTGTTTGGATAAGAGTTCATTAACAATTACTTTCTCTTTTAAATAAGAAATTCTAACAGTTATAATTCCCCCAACACCCTCAGCATGCTTGATTACCCTGGCACCTATTTCGGGACTGAAAAAAATATCCCTTGCTGGGTGCCTAAAAGCTATTATGCCAACGTCTTTATATTTGCCATTGTCAAATAAATATAAATGCCAAGGAATAATGCCTTTTCCTCCTATTTGCATTGAGCTGGCTAAAAAATAGTCATCGTTACCATCAAGGTTGAAATCAACTTTGAATATGTGTAACTCTTCTTCTTCATACATAATAAAATTTAAAAATGCGGTTTCAATATCAACAAATTCTGTCTTAATCGCCGCATGACTTGTGCTAAAAAGAAAAAAATAAATAAATGTTGTAAGCAAAGTTTTCATTTTAAGGTGTTCCTCCTACGTTTGGTCGACTAAATACTCCCATAACACTACCCATATAATTATTAACATTTGGTACCATCAACCACCCGCCAAGTACACCATTACTAATAGTCGGAATAATACAAAATCTTACCTGCCTTTGTGCCCCTCTAGTACCGGGCGGGCTGCCAGCTGGAGGTATAGATTCAGCCGTTTGATACACAAATATCTGTATCCCGTTATAAAACTGAATAAATACAACCCTCATTAAAATACGGGTCAGGCTCATTATACAACAAACAGACTAATAGAGTAATCCATTAGACCCGTTATTGCACTGGTTCGAACTCACTAGCGCAACCACACTTAAGCCTGTAATGATTAGATTTCAGGCTTAAGTATTACTTTTAAAACTGCATTTCCGGAACACTATCCGGAACCACTAACTCACCAGCAGTAAGCTCAACAATCTCTTCAACCGAAACACCCGGTGCCCGTTCCAACAAATGAAATTTGCCCTGTTTAATCTCGATAAAAGCTAAATCCGTTAATACCAATTTAATACAGCCTTTGCCTGTGAGCGGCAAAGTACAATCGGCTAATAGTTTGGATTGACCATGCTTTGATGCATGAGTCATGGTGACGATAATATTATCTGCGCCAGCAACTAAATCCATCGCCCCGCCCATGCCTTTAATCAGTTTTCCGGGGATCATATAAGAGGCAATATTGCCGTGAACATCCACCTCAAAGGCACCTAGTACGGTCAGGTCAACATGTCCCCCACGGATCATCGCAAAGGACTCGGCGGAATCAAAAGTTGAAGCGCCAGTTGCCATGGTCACGGTTTGCTTTCCAGCATTAATTAAGTCGGCATCAATTTCTTGTTCAGTGGGAAACGGCCCCATCCCAAGCAAGCCATTTTCTGACTGCAACATCACTTCTATTCCTTCGGGTACAAAATTTGCGACTAAGGTTGGAATACCAATCCCCAGATTAACGTAATAACCATCGCGTAGTTCTTGAGCAACACGTTGTGCGATTTGATCTCTGGTTAAAGCCATGATTATTCTCCTGCTGCCAAATCGGCTGGTGTTGGTCGGATAGTGCGCTGTTCGATGCGTTTTTCAAAAGTGCCCTGAATCAAGCGATTCACATAAATACCGGGAGTATGAATTTCATCAGGGTTGAGTTCACCAGGCTCTACAATTTCTTCAACTTCCACCACAGTGATCTTACCAGCGGTTGCCGCAAGAGGATTAAAATTACGTGCAGTCTGTCTGAAGATCAAATTACCGTAACGGTCAGCTTTCCAGGCTTTGACGATAGCAAAATCGCCAGTGATGGATTCTTCCAGAATATAATCACGGCCATTAAATTGTCGTTCGTCTTTACCTTCAGCCACTGGAGTCCCTACCCCTGTTGCGGTATAAAAGGCAGGAATACCAGCGCCGCCAGCGCGCATTTTTTCAGCTAAAGTGCCTTGCGGTGTTAACTCGACCTCTAATTCGCCAGCCATCATTTGTCTTTCAAATTCAGCATTTTCACCGACATAAGATGCGACGATTTTTTTGATCTGGCGGTTAGGTAAAAGAACCCCTAATCCGAAACCATCTACCCCACAGTTATTTGAAACAACCGTTAATCCTTTAGTCTGCTTACGTTTAATTTCGGCAATCAAATTTTCTGGAATACCGCACAAGCCAAAACCTCCGGCGATAACCGTCATATTATCTTCAAGACCCGCCATGGCCTGCTCATAACTGTCAACTACCTTATCAAATCCACTCATCGTATTTTAACCTTTTAATTTAGCCAAGAAATAAGTTGTTTTCAAGCATGCTACAGGCTGTTATATTTATCAAATTTAATTATTTTACTAATTGATTGAAATTTTTAATATATAATCGCGCTAGACAAACACTTTTCACCATCAATTTATATCGATATAAATACACAACAAGATGCAAACCAACATTAGTATCAAACAAATTCGCGCATTTGTCGCTGTTGCTCAAGTTAAAAGCTTTGCCGAAGCTTGTGAAATCGTGCATTTATCACAACCGGCTCTCAGCATTGCGATTAAAAATCTGGAGCAAAGTATCGGTGGGCAACTGTTAGCCCGAACCACCAGAACTCTGTCACTAACGCCAGAAGGATTAATATTTCTGCCAATCGCAAAACGATTGCTCGCCGATTTTGATGGGGCTTTTAGTGATCTGCATGAGTTATTTTCCTTAAAGCGAGGTAATCTGGCACTGGCCGCTATGCCGTCCTTTGCCAGTACTCATTTACCGCAGCATATTATGGCCTTTCGCCAGTTATACCAACAAATCAATATTAAAATACACGATGTGATCGCAGAAGATACGCTCTCTATGGTGCGCGCAGGAAAAGTCGAATTTGCTTTAAGCTTTGATCCGGATGATTCAGACGATCTTTGCTTTGAACCGTTGTTTTCTGATCAATTTGTAGCAACCTTTCCCGCTAATCATCCATTATTGCAGAAAAAACACTTAAATTGGAAATCCTTAGCGGAATATCCATTTATTACGTTGCAACGGCCATCGAGTATTCGCCATCTAATGGATAAGACCCTTGCCGAGCAACAGATATTTCTGGATGTAGTCTTTGAAACGAACCAGCTAGCAACAGTGGTGCAAATGGTCGCCTCAGGACTCGGAGTTAGCGTCGTGCCCTCACTCTACAAAGAGCAAATGAAGGCTCTTAAACTCGAATATCGTGATTTAGTTTCACCAACCATCAGCCGCCGCGTAGGCATCATCACCCGCCGACGTTATCCCTTGTCTCAAGCCGCTGAGGCTTTTATTGATCTTGTGCGTAAAGTTTATTTGCCAAAATGAATTACCGAACGGATACTTTTGCCTTGATGCATTAAGTCAAATGCATCGTTGATCTGCTCTAGTCCCATCGTATGAGTAATAAAGTCATCCAGTTTAAATTCACCCTGTAAATATCGCTCAACGATACCGGGTAACTCCGAGCGACCTTTAACTCCGCCAAAAGCGGTGCCCCGCCAAACTCGCCCAGTCACCAGCTGAAAAGGCCGGGTTGAAATTTCCTGGCCTGCGCCCGCAACGCCGATAATCACTGACTCGCCCCAGCCTTTATGACAACACTCTAATGCTGAGCGCATCACGTTGACATTACCAATGCATTCAAAGGAATAATCCACCCCGCCATCGGTCATGGCGACAATCACATCCTGGATCGGACCATCATGCTCGCTGGGATCGATACAATCAGTAGCGCCCAGTTTTTTGGCCAGTTCAAATTTACTTTGGTTAATATCAATCGCTATAATCCGACTGGCTTTTGCCATAGTCGCACCAATCACCGCAGAAAGACCGATCCCGCCGAGGCCAAAAATAGCCACCGTCGCGCCCTCTTCCACTTTGGCTGTATTCATCACAGCGCCCATCCCGGTAGTGACCCCGCAACCTAATAAACAGACTTCTTCTAAGGGTGCTTCGGGATTAACTTTGGCCAGCGAAATCTCTGGTAATACGGTATATTCCGAAAAAGTCGAGCAGCCCATGTAATGAAAAATAGGCTGGCCGTCTTTGAAAAAACGAGTAGTACCATCGGGCATTAAGCCTTTTCCTTGAGTTTCCCTGATCTTCTGGCAAAGATTAGTTTTACCGGATAAACAAAATTTACACTCACCGCATTCAGGCGTATATAAGGGAATAACATGGTCGCCGACCGCCACGCTGGTCACGCCCTCACCGACTTGCTCGACGATGCCGCCTCCTTCATGGCCTAAAATGGCCGGGAAGATCCCTTCTGGATCGTCACCAGACAAAGTAAAAGCATCGGTATGGCAAACGCCTGACGCGATGATTTTAATTAACACTTCGCCTTTTTTCGGCAGCATCACATCCACCTCTTCAATGCTAAGAGGTTGGTTTGCTCCCCAGGCAACTGCGGCTCTGGATTTTATAAACTTGTCATTCATAATTTTTCTCTAGTTTAGAAGTTATATCTGAATCAATATCCCAGTTTGCAATATCAACTAAATTACATTCATGATGCTTAATTAATTTTTCGTAGATGATCACAGTAAAAACATAAAAAATCAACAGGCACAGCCTGGATTTATTTGATATCTAAATGGAAAGTTGAATATAGGGCAAAAAAATTGGATCCGATATTATTAAAGAAAGAAGCTACACCCCTTCACATAAGGCATTGGCAACTCATCAGTCGCAATAAATATGAGCAATAAATATGAACAATAAATATGAACAATATCATCGATGGATTTTATTGTGAGCTTACGAGAACATAGCTCAACTTAACCACTTTAATCTGTTTTACTAGTTGCGAACTCACCGGAGAACGTAACATGTCAAATCAAGATAAACTGCAAACCGCTGTGATTGCTTTTGAGCAATG